>JBMFUH010000078.1:0-13567 GCA_049966735.1 Isosphaeraceae bacterium | reverse complement strand
GCGGGACACTCCGACGGGGACCAGGCTGTTCCGGACGAAGATCGGCGGGCCGATCGAATGCCTGACACCGGGAGAAGGAAGCTACCGTGTGAACGTCAGTCCCGACGGCAGGCACTACCTGGCAAGCTGGTCAGACCTGCACACCCCCACGCAGGTGAAGCTCTTTGCCGGCGACGGCAAGCTCGTCCGCGTGGTGGACAGCAATCCGTCGTACCAGACCAAGGAATATCGGTTTGGCCCGGTGGAGCGGGTGCACGTGCCGGCCCGGGACGGCTTCGTTCTCGAAGGGGAAGTGATTCTTCCTCCCGACCTCGACCCGGCGAGGAAATACCCGGTCTGGTTCACGACCTACGGCGGCCCGCATGCCCCAATGACCAGCGAGGGATGGCAAGCGGGCCGGATACATGACCAGGCCATGGCCAGCGAAGGCATCATCGTCTTCCATCTCGACCCGCGCAGCGCCAGCGGCAAGGGGGCCGTCTCGGCCTGGAAGGCTTACAAGCAACTGGGCGTGCGGGAGCTAGAAGACATCAAGGACGGCATTGCCTGGCTCAAGCGGCGGCCCTACGTGGACGGCGCGCGGATCGGCATGAGCGGGCACAGCTACGGCGGTTACCTGACCTCGTACGCCATGACTCATTCCGAGTTGTTCGCGGCCGGAATCGCCGGCGCTCCGGTGACCGATTGGCGCGACTACGACTCGATCTATACCGAGCGATACTTGGGCTTGCCGCAAGACAATCCCGAGGGCTACAAGAAAAGCTCCGTCGTGAGCGCGGCCCGCAACCTGCACGGCAAGCTCCTCCTCATCCACGGGCTGATCGACGACAACGTCTCGGTGCGGAACACGATGCGGCTGGTGCAAGCGCTTCAGGACGCCGACAAGGATTTCGAGCTGATGATTTACCCCGGCTCGCGGCACCCGGTTTTCAGCCCGCATTACAGCCGGCTTCAGATCGAGTTCATCCGCCGGAGCCTGGAAAAGCCGCCGGCCGCCGCGCCAGCCGGCGCCAGGGCGGCAACCGCGCGCCGCGGCGGTTCCGGCCATGCCGGCCCTTGAAAAGACCGGTGCCCCGCGGCGAGAGCATGCATGTTCAAGACATGTGAGTAACTGATAAAATTACGAATGTCAAATGACTGGAAGGAACGGTGTTGATGAAAGCATCCTGGAGAGGGTATGACTAAAGAAGGCGCGATTCGCGCGTCACAGAGTTGTTGGGATCGTTCACTGGTCGGTTTCCGACATATTTGTCTGGGAGGTTGGGGTTTGAGTTCTACCTCGAACCAGGGTCTGGGTCTTGCCCTCCTGGACAACGCGCCCGTCCTGGTTCTTGATCTGGCGATGCCAGGTGACGACGCCGCGGCGACCACGGGCCTGGACCTCGAGTGCCTCGACCCGGGAAACCACGGAGATGGTATCGCCGAACGCAATTGGTAAAATGAATCTCCACTCGAGGATCGACAGGAATGCGAGGGTGTCGATCCTGGGGGCGGTGCTCAGGAGGCCCGTGGCGATGGCCAGGCCCAGGAGTCCGTGAGCGACCGGGCGGCCGAACGGCCCCTTGCTCGCCATGTTATGATTGCAGTGCAGCGGGTTATAATCTCCAGAGATTCCGGCAAAGAGTACCACGTCGGTCTCGGTAACGGTCCTTCCCGGAGTTTCCCATTCGTCGCCGACAGTGAGGTCATCAAACGTCAGGACATCGAGTGATTCTCGAATCACGACGAAAGGACTCCTTGATGTGTTTCCCAGAGAAGATTCAACACCGAAGCGGTTGGCATGAAGATCGCATGCCACCTTGGCTGGAATTGTGACGAGGCCGGGAACAGTCGTCAAGTGAGTCGATGACGTGTTGTGTTCAACTGGACAGTACACCGACTGTGGTATTCGCGGCGGTTGACCCGGCTTGCAAGGCCGAGGAAAACACCTTGGCGGTCCTCTCGTGTAGTGCGGGGTAATTCCTCTAGAGTGAAGGAAGGGAATCGACGATGCCTCGACCCTATCGATTTGTCATCGCGGACGATGAGAAGCCTGTTGCAACGGGATTGCAGGAGCAGCTTGAATCCCTGGGATATGACGTGGTGGCCGTGGTCAATGATGGCCAGCGCGCCGTGGAGATGTGCCGTCGAGCACTTCCGGATGCCGTTTTCCTCGATATCGAGATGCCCGGCATGGACGGACTGGCCGCGGCCCGGCAGATTGCCGAGGACCCGGGGACGCCCGTCATCATCCTGACGGCCCACGGACATCCCAACCTCATCGACCAGGCGGTCGAGGATGGTGTGGTGTCGTACCTGCTCAAGCCGGTGACCAACCCCGGCTTGCACGCGGCGATCGAGGTTGCCGTCGCCCGCGCCCGGGAGATTCAAGTGCTTCAGGAGAATGTCGACCAGCTCAAGATGACCCTGCGCGAGCGCAAGCTGATCGAGCGCGCCAAGGGAATCTTGATGTCGCGTCGCCATCTCAGCGAGAACGAGGCTTTCCGCCTGCTCCAGCGGCAAAGCCAGGACCGGCGCATCCCGATGGCGAAACTTGCCGAGTCCATCATCCAGACTGACGAGCTGCTGGAAGCTCCGAGCCAGTCAGGAAATGTGGCTCCGCGACCGCTGCGGCGGCCCCAGCCGGACCTGCCGATCGACGAATAATGGTAAGCGCTCGCCAGTTGGCGCGCGGCCACTGGCCAGCCGAGGCGGTCCTCTCCCGTCAGGAGGGCTGTCACGCCCCCGTCCCGCCGCACCAACTGGCGAGCGCTTGCGAATAATGTTTGACGCGACTTGCCCCACTGGTTAACCTAAGGGTTGAGTGCCAGGCGGAGTTCGACTGGCCGCGCGGAGGCCTCGAACTCCCATCGCTTCAGAGTTGTCACCTTGGTTGGGAACAGGGATGGTTCGTCAAACTTGCTCGTCATCGCCTGGCGGCAAGTGATCACGGTCCCAATCCTCCGGCTCTCCATGTTCGGGCCGTCTCCCAATCCCCTCGCTTGGCGTTGCACTTTGCCGTTATATCATCGCTTTGTCAAGCCGATCAAAATGGGAGCCTGCCATGCCGCTGCCCTCCTTCAACAGAGATGCTCTCCGGGCTGCTCCCGGCAAGAGTCCTCAGGAACTCGCGCAGTTCATTGAAGGCCACGTGAACCGCGCGGCCAATGGCCGGATTCGCAACCTCCATGTGGTCTTCTCTGACGACAGGATCATCTTGCAAGGGTCGTCCCGTACCTACCACGCGAAGCAGCTTGCTCATCAGGCCGTGCTCGACCTCACCGACGGGCATCCGCTTCTGGCAAACCAGATCGTTGTCTCCTGACGTTCCCCGGGCGATCGTCTCGATTGCATCGCCCGGGAACCAAGAGACGATGCCGATCACCGCAACTCATGCCGCAGCCAATTCCTCGACCCATTCTCTCCAACGATAGACGTACTTGCCATGGATGTGCATCTCCCAGGCCAGACTCGCCAAGCCCCGGCGCCGGGTAGCCAGAGAGCCGCGATTGATCCCGGCGAGCTGCGCAGGTTGCTCTCCAGCCTCAGCCATGAACTTTGCCGCCCGCTCGCATCGTTGCGTGCCGGCTTCGATCTCTTGCTGGGAGACTCGACCGGGGCTGTTTCCGTGGAACAGCGCGGGCATCTCCTGACCATGGTCTCGCTCTGCGACGATCTGCTCCGCCTGACTCGCGGCTACCTGGACTACGCGGGGCTGGCCAGCGGCTCTCGGCCTCCGTCGCTGGGAACATTTTCCCTGCGGGCGATCATCCGTGAGATCGACCGGCAGTTCCGAGGCCCCGCGCTGGCCGCCGGTCTGGTCTGGGCCACGGCCGCCCTAGAGCCGGATTCGCTGGTGGTGACCGACGCCTCGCTCTGCCAGCAGATCTTCGGCAACCTGGTCTCCAACGCCATCAAGTACACCCCGCGCGGGGGACACGTGCGAGTCGAGGCCCAATCCGGCCGGGATGAGTGGTGCGTGACCGTCAGCGACGACGGGCCGGGCATCCCTCCCGACTGCCTCGACCGGGTCTTCGATCCCTTCTTTCGCCTGCCTCGCGACGAGCATTCGCCCATCCTAGGCAACGGACTCGGCCTATCCATCTGCCGCGAGTTGACCGACCGGCTGGCGGGTTCGATCGTCCTCGATTCCACACCGGGAGTGGGGACGTCCGTGAAGGTCCATTTCCCGCGAGGGGCAGGAGGCAGGTGATGGCAGACGAGGACCGGCCCGGCGCGGCCGCCGACCCGCATCATCTGGATCGCTTCGTGCAGGCGCAAGCACGCGACTACGAGCGAGCGCTCGCCGAGATCAAGAGCGGCAAGAAGCGCTCGCACTGGATCTGGTACATCTTCCCGCAGATTGATGGGCTGGGATTCAGTTCGATGTCCCGGCGCTATGCCATCAAGAGCATCGCCGAGGCCGAGGCCTACCTGAAACATCCCGTCCTCGGTCCCCGGCTCGTCGCGTGCGCCGAGGCCGCCCTCGCCGTGCAGGGACGATCCGCCCTCGAGATCTTCGGCTCACCCGACGACATGAAGCTGAGATCCTCCGCGACCCTGTTCGCATGCGTCTCTCCCGCGGGATCGGTCTTCGAGCAGGTCATCGACAAGTATTTCGATGGCCGGCGCGACGAGAAGACGCTGCGCTTGCTGAAAACCGCGCCGGAATGGGTAGGGCCCCAACGTCTTTGAACGCGGAGGCTGCGTGCAGTAACCTTGGTTTAGCCGGAAGCCCCCGGGACCCGAACGTGTAGACTGCGGGTCCTGGAGCACCGTCGGAGCCTTTGAGGATGCCACGCGAGACTGGCCACACGTCGCGCAGTCTCAGGGTGGGGCCTGCTGTCGACCTTTCAATCCCTATCAGCCGAGCCGAGCCACGGCTGCCGTGGGGACGGGGCACCCGGCGAACGAGGGGGGACTGGCCCCGGCTCTGAGGACGACACGACGGCGTAGTCCTCTAGGTCCTCCAACTGGTAGTTCGGATCGTTGAAGGGGTTTAGGGGAATCGCAACCAAATAGTACGGATACACGAAGCCATAAGCGATCTGGTTTACTGTCAGGGAGCCCTCCCAGGCCCCGTCGGCGGAACTGGGGACGGGGAATTGCATCGCTGTTTGTGTCGACGTCAGTAGGTACGGGGCAGGCAGGCTACCACCCCACCAGAATTCCAGTCGGACGGTGGGATAGTCGACGGTCCAGTTGCCAGCCTGTCCGTGACGAGTGGCGAACATGCTTCCGGAGAACGATTGTACGTTGCCGCCCACAAGGTTCGTGCCGGGCGATGGGTTCTTGATGCGAACCCCGTTAGAGCCCAAGCTTTGGGCCACAGCCAGCGCGGCGATGAGGACGGTGGTGCCCGCAGTGATGTACGGCTTGCGCGTGAGGAACATCGCCAACCCCTTTCCTGGTTGATGAGCGTGGATCGACGAACAACCGCCGTCCCGCGAAGTCTACGGATTGGCCCCCGAAACGACGTCGCCACCGTTGCGACTGCCCATCGCCCTCCAGGTTTGGAGCGAGATCGTCTGCATGACGTACCGGGCGTGGCCGTCGGCGAAGAGCACGTTTGCCCCGCTACCGTGGTTGGAGCCCGCGGTCCAGGCGCCCTCCTGCACACCCGTGTTGTTCGTGCACGAGTACCCATTGATCGGGACGACGTGGTTGTACAGCGTGTATGAGAATTCGCCGACCAGCCACGTCTCGCCCTTCACCAGGGGCGAGAGCTTGCCGTTCTCGACGTCGGCCTCGCTACAGAGGCGGGCGAACAGGTCGAACTCGTCGGGCTTGAGCAGGGGAAACGCCGTCTCGAAAACCAGCCGGTTGGGCTGGGCACGTGGCCTTGAATTCACTCCGGTCACCCATTCGGCCATGGCTGAAGTGTTGGACATCCCGTCAGCGAACGACTCCAGCCCGACGGCGCCGCTCAGGCCAAATGCCCCGTTGTAGCCGTACTTCTGAACGCCGGAGCCGCGGTTGCCCGCGTAATTGTTGATTCCGCCCCGGCCGGCGTGTGAGTCCGAGGGGCACAGGAAAAGGGCCAGCGAGGTTCCGCGCACCGTCAAATTCTCGCGTCCCATCCAGCGTCCCACAAGCGGAGTTGTCTGAAAGTTGACGGCGTTGTACAACGGGGTCTGGTCAAGATGAGGAAGCAGCACGGCGTGGGCCGAGAAGACGCGGCCGTTGTTGCCGGGAGGGAAACACTGCGCCACCGAGCAGTAGGATTGAATGGCCACCCCGAGCTGGCGAAGGTTGCTGATGCAAGTCGCTCGCCTCGCCCCCTCGCGGGCGTGTTGTACCGCAGCCAGGGTGAGGAGAGCGAGAATACCTAGGACGGAGACGGCGACGATTACCTCGATGAGCGTTAGGCCCGGCCAACGCCGAGGCGAAGCTGGGAATGACCTCATTGTCTCGGCCCCCGAACGACCTTGTACCCCACGGCGGCCGATGGCGAACTGGGCCGCGCGCCCCGTGCTTTGTTATTTTCTGCGGGCGCTGCTTCCTCCTCTTCCTCGACGAGGCTCGGGGCAGTAACCTTGATTTCGTAGGTTCCAGGCTTCTTGGGCAGATCCTGCTGGTCCTCCAGCATTGTCTCGAAGGAATAGTGGCCGGCCGCACCGGCCAGAGGGAGGAGTTTGGAGGAGAATGTCGCCAGTCCCCGGCGCATGACCACCTGATTCTGGAAGTACACCTCCTTTTCGAATATGTGCATGCCATCCGGAACTTCAACACGCCCCCTCACTCGTATCGCCGCGCCCAGCTTATACTCGGCGCTGGGCCGGGGCTCCTCCAAGACCACCTTCAAGTTGTCCGGCCGCTCGTTGTGGAGTCCGGGACCCGCCTGTCGATCCGTCTTGGCCGTCTGACCGTCCCGTTGTGGAATCCTCGCCGGGGGAGTCATAAGCCAGAAGATCGAGGCGGCGGCGAGGCTCGCCACGGCAAGTATGATCAGCCCCAGCCTTTTTCGCTTGAAGAACATAAAATGTTTCCAAATTGGCACTTTGCGTCATTGTGACCCGCGTCTGGCGCCTGGCTATCGTCTAGACTGTCACCGGCCCTGTGGCAGGAGAGCGAAGCGGTTAGGATGCTCTGGGAGTTACCCGCCCCTCAACGGGCCCTGGCTGTCATAGCGCGGCCGAGCCGCAACCAAAGAAGGTGAAGGGCCACGGATTGAACACGGATTGAACACGGATAAGATGCGTCGTCGCCATCATGGCTCCGCGCGCTCGATCACCCGGGACCGCAACCCAAGAGCTTGCCACGGAATCGCTTGCGAAATCGTGTACGCTAACAAGATTCTCAAAGTTAGTAGTATAGGGAACCATGAAAGTGCAGGTGAGAACCAGCCCAGAGTGATACCGACCAAAAGCGCCACCCGGCTACCGCGCCGTATCGAGCCTTCCGTCAGTAAGATAGGGGAACAGGAGAACCAGTCATGGTAAAGAGATTTTAATGTAGCCCCCCCCCTTCGAAGTCAACACCAAACCGGATTATTTTTTGCGAAGATTCTTTATCCGGTCTGGCTTCTCGTTGAGACAGGTTCGCTTTCCCCATTGCAAGCGCGGTTCCGTGCGGTCCCTCTCACGTTCGGCGCGTCCCGACGCGCCGGGATTGCCACGGCTTGGCCCTCCCGCGTGCGTCCAGACCAGGGTCACTGATTCCCCACGTCACGCGCCGTCGATCGACGGGGCCGAGAGTCTGACGGTTGTGCCCTGGCCGGGCTGGCTATCAAGGGTGAGCGTGCCGCGGTGTCTGCGCCAGATGCCCCGGGCGAGCGTTAGTCCCAGGCCCAGGTGGCCGGGCTTGGTGGTGAAGAACGGTTCGATGGCGTGCTCCATGACCTGGGGAGGCATGCCGCCGCCGCTGTCGCGCAGCTCCACGACGAGCCAGTTGCGCGGAGCGGGGGCCGAGGTGATCGTGAGCGTCTCCGCGCCGGCCTCCAGCGCATTTTCGATGAGCAGTTTCAGCATGGTTCCGAGCAGGTCGGATCGGGCCCGGATGGGGGGGACCGGGTTCAGCTCCAGCACCCAGTTCGCCTCCGGCGCCAGGTTGTTCTTCTCGGCCTCCACGAAGCGAGGCAGCCAGTCGGCGAGGTGCAGCACCTCGACCGGTCTGGATGTGGGGTCGGAGTCGATCGCGGTCAGATCGTGGGAGAGTTCGATCAGCCGCCGCGTCATCGTGGACGCCTCCATGGCCGTGCGCACGATCGTGTCGATGCGTTCGGCGAGTTCGGAGTTTGCCGCCAGGATCGGCGCGGACAGGGTGCGGAGGATTTCCCCCTGGCTGACAATGGTGGAGATGGCATTGATGACGTGGTGCCCCACGGCCGAGCAGAGATGTCCCAGCAGGAGACTGAGTTCCCGATTCTCCATCACGACCCCTCAGGCTAGGTCGCCTCGATCAAGCAGAGCGATCGAGGCGCGGCGTCCACTTTTGGTTTATTCCGGGCACCTTTCATGCCGGTTCCGACAAACCAGCATACTAGCGGATGATCCGGGCTTCCACCCAGTCTGCCAGATCGCGGACATCGCCCCGGTCACCGAACTCGGTGGCGAGGATCAGGATCTTCGCGTGGGAGATGTCGACATCGATGGAGCGTGGGGTGTCTCGAGCAGTCAGGGACGGCGTCGTGAGCACGGGTTTGCCGTCGGTGAGAACCCGGAAGACGACGCTGCCCAGCGGGCCGGCTCGTTCGTCGACGCCCACGGTCGCCTGGAACCGCCGGTCGCCCGGCTTGAGCCTGTAGGCCAGGAGCGTTCGACTCTGGGTGCCCAGCCCTCGCTCGTACGAGTGCCCGGCGAGCTGAAAGCGATGCCCCTCGACCGTCTGGTCGGCATGGAAGGGACGGGTCGGGCCCAGATACGCGACGTACGATTGCCCATCCGGCTTGCGGTCGGAAAGATAGACCACCGTTTCGTCGCGTGGATCGATGCGCAAGAGTTCGGTGAGAGGAACCCGGATCTGCTGGCCGAATCGCGTCGTCGCGGCGAGGTGGCTCTTTTCCAGCTTCGCGCCGGTCACGCCGAGGCGGGAGCCGTCGGCCAGCGTGAGATCCAGGAAAGCTCCCTTGGGGCGAGGATAGTTGACGATGGCCGGATCGAATCCCAGCGCGACGACGCCGATGCGGTCGATCTCGACGAGTTTGCCGCCCAACTGGAGCTTGACGGCCTGGTCGGTCAACCCCAGGAAGCCGCCGGTCATCCGGTCGCCGTTTTGCAGCCAGACGACCTCGCTGGTGCGCGGCTCGCTCTTGACCCGGTTCCAGAGTTGGTCAAAGGCGTCGGGATCGCTGGGCGGGGCCAGCACCATGCCGAGCACGCAGTCGACCGGGATGGTCAGCTTGCCCAGTGCCGAGTGCCACTCCACTTCCACCGTCGTCTCCGTGGTGGCGCCCACCACCACGCGCATCAAGCGGTCGCCGTCGGGCAAGAGCACGTGTGAGCCTTCGATGGCGCGGTTCGCCGCTCGAGGCTCGCGGCAGAGCTTCACCAGCGATCGAAGCGGCAGAGCCTCTCGCGAGCCGGCCTCGTTCTCGAGCGAGATCGTGTCGCCCGAGATCGCCACGATGCGTCCGGAAGTCGTCTTGCCATCGGTCCGCAGTCCGGTGAAGACGGGGTCGGTCGGAAGCGACGGGTTATCGGCCCCGGCCTGACCGGAAAGTCCCGCGACGATCCAGAGGATCGAGCTGGCCAGGACGGTCCCGAGCCGCCATCGGCAGAGCTTGCTGGTATTGGCGGCCCTGCACGAACGGGCTCCTGAAGGAGAGCCAGGCACCCGGCCTGCGCCACTTGTGGGGCCCGCCGTGCGGATCGTGGGCATCGGCTGGGAATGGGCCCGCGCGGCGGGCCCTACAGGTAAGATGCAAGAGGCGAAGGAATCTGTAGCCATATGCTTAGCGCTGGAAGATCGGCAAGTAGTTGTTGGGAATCTGCAGGATGATGAGCGCCATGGCGGTGCCGTACTCATCGCAGATACTGTCGCTCCAGAGTCCAGAGGGTTTCTGCCGCTTGAGCAGCTCGTCACGGATGGCGGGATACCAGTCATTCCAGTCTTCTCCGCCGCGAATCCACATCGCCTGGGCGGCGTAGTAATGGCCGTAGAAGTAGTGGCTATAGCGATTGCCCAGCTTGATCTCCCTCATGTACTGCCGGAGATAGGCGATGCCGTCGCGGACTTCCTTGGTGTCGTACTCGCCGGCACTCTGGAGGGCGACCACGCCGGCAGCCGAGCGAGGAAAGGCGCTCGCGCCCCCCTGGAGCATGTAGCGGAAGCCGCCGTCGGGGTTCTGAGATTGCCGGACGTAGCGAATGCAGGCGTCGACGGTCTCCTTGGGCACGTACAGCCCGGCATTGCGGGCGGCCCGCAGCGCGTTGATCTGGCAGATGGTCACCGAAAGGTCGGCGTCGCGGCGGACGGGCTGGTAGCGCCAGCCTCCCTCGTTGTTCTGGCAGTCGATGATCAGCCGGACGGCCTTCTGGAGCTTCTCGCGAATCTCCGGCCGGTGAGTCATGCCGTAGGCCTCGGCCAGCAAGAGAGTGCCAAAGCCGTGGGAGTACATCGGCCCGTGGGTGGACGACGACGCCACGGCGATGAATCCCGCTTGCGACGTATTCTCCAGGACGTAGGTGAGGGCCTTCTCGATATGAGAGCCGTAGGGACCTCGGCTGGGCGATGAGCCGGCCGACATGAAGGCCAGCCCGGCCAGGCTGGTCACCGCGATGTTGCCCCGGTAGGTGCTCGTCCCGAACGAACCGTCGGCGTTCTGCGACCTGGCCAGCCAGCTCAGGCCGTTCTGGATGGCCTTGTCCGTTTCGGGGGTAAGCATGTCCGCCGCCCCCTCGGGAACGTCGCCTCGTCGGGCCTCGCCAAAGGCCCCCACGGACTTGGATTTCTCCTTGTCCTGGCCCAGCGCCGCCGCGGACCCGAAGAAGGTCAGAAACGCCGCCAGGACCCAGGGAAGGAGGCCGGAAAGGCGCGGGAGGGATCGAGTGTTGAGATGCATGGCTTAGCTCCCTCGGTTCGTTTTCTGCTTGGCCACCGACAGGTAATAGCGACGGATCAGGTCGATCTTGGCCGAGAGCGGCTCCTCCTTGAAGACGTTTTCCATCTCCTGGCGCAGCTCGGGGGGCAGGTGTCCCCAGATGTCCTTGCCGCCGGGCATGGCGTGATGATCCGATGGCTTCGCCGGCTTCTGAGCCGGAGCGCCTCCGGCGGTCGAGCCTGGCGTTTGACCGGGCTGGTTACCCTGCTTCTGGCCTGCCTGGCGGACCATCCGCAACGCCATCGAGCCCGACCCGCCGGACTGACGCATCCGCTCGATCAGTGTCTCGAGGTCCTTGACGATCTTCTTCTGCTTCGACTGGGTGTCTTCGCCGGTCTCGGGTTTGCCCAGGCGCTGTTCGACGTCTCTCATCTCCTTGATGATCTGGCCCAGTGGACCGCTGCCTTGCTGCCGCTCGCGCTGATTCTTCTTTTTTTTCTTCCTGCCGGTCAGCTCTTCCAGCCGCTCGTCGAGATCTTTGTCTTTCCCCTGCAATTCCGGAGTCTTGTTCCTGTCCTTGGGCTGCTGCTCGCCTCCGCTGCCCGGCCGGGGAGGCTCGCCAGGCTGCCCCCCCAGCGGGAGGCCGGGGCGTTTTTCCTCGGCGGTGGGTTCGTCCTTGGTCTCGCCCAGCTTCTCGAGCAACTCGTCGATCTCCTTGTCCTTGCCCGAGACGTCTCCGCCAGCTTGCTTGGCTGGCTGCGCGTCTTTCGAAGGCTTGGCTGGCTCCTTCGTCGCTCCGGCGTTGGGCTTCGGCTTGTCGGATGACTGCGCCGGCTGGGCGTTGGGCTTCGGCTTGTCGGATGACTGCGCCGGCTGGGCGTCGGACTTCGCGTCCTTCGCCGGTTTGGGCCCGTTGTCCGGCTTGCTTTCCTGGCCCGGCTTCTCGAGCTTTTCGAGCAGCGAGTCGAGGGCCTCATCGATGCTCTTGCCCGGCTCCTGGGCCGCGCCCACGACGGGCCAGCACAGCAAGGCGGCCAGGGCAAAGGCAGAGAGAATCTGGCGATCGAACATCATGATCATTCCTCCCCATCGTCCCGCCGGGGCCGGGTCAAGTCGCGGACGAGATCGGCCAGGCCGCCCTGGTCGGTCGCGAGCTGTTCGGCTTCCTTGGTCTGTTCGGGTGTCAGTTCCTTGTGGCGCCTGCGCAGCTCGTCGAAGGCTTCGGTCCGCTCGTTGAGTTCTTGCTGGAGCGACTTGAGCATCTTGAGCTGGGCGGTCGCGGGAATTCCGTCACCACCTCCCTGGGTGCCGCCGCCGCCACCGCCGCCGCCGCCACCACCGCCTTGTTGGCCGCTCCCCTGCTTGGCGGCGTCGTTCTCCAGCGACTTGATGAGCTGCTCGAAGCGATGAGACGCCGCGCGGACGGCCTTCATCGTTTCCTCGTCGGTCTTGAGGGCCTGGAGCCGCTTCGCGGCCTGGTCCATGTTCTCGGCGGCTTTCTTGAGGGTGAGCGAGAAGACCGGAGCGCCCTCGAGCTGCTCGGTGAGCCCGGACGTCTCGTCCTTGATGCCGGCCTGCACGTCCGCCAGGCCCCGGACCCCCGCGCGCTGGGCGATGGTCAGCTTGCCGGCGGCCTTTGTGCGGAGGTTCTCGTAGGTCTCGGTGTCGGTGACCATCTTGGCCTGGCGCTGGGCGAGTGATTTGAGCTGGTCGCCCATCCGGGCGAGCTGTTCCATGGCCAGCCGCTCCTCGGCCTCCTTGCGGACGTTCTCCAGCTCGTCCTGGGCGTCGTTCAGGTCGGAGAGCGCCTCGGCCTCGTTCTTGTCGGCCTCCTCTCCTTGATCCTGGTCCAGGTCTTGCTGAGCCTTGGCCATTCTGGCCTCGGCGTCGCTGGCCATGCGGCTGGCCCGTTGTGCATTGAGTTTGGACAGGCGCTGGAGTTGCCGCTTCAGCTCCTGCTGGATCTTGGCCTGCTGCTTGGCCAGCCTCTTGAGCTGGTTTTGCCGCTCGCGGGCATTGGGGTTTTTCTTGGCCTCGCGGGTCGCCCTGAGGTTGGCCGCTTGCTGCTTGCGCAGCTCGCGCAGCTCGTTTTCGGCCTTCTTCAGCTCCTTGACCAGCCGGGACAGCTCGCGCTCGCGGCGGTTCTGGACCGAGTCGACGAGTTCGCGGAGTTCCTGGCGAGCCTGTTCCTGGTTTTCGCGAGCCTGGCCCATCTGGTTCTTCTCGAGCCGCTCGGCGGCCTCGCCCATCTTGGCGGCCGTGCCCTGTTTGCGGCTGTTCTCGGCGGCGTCGCGCATCGCCGAGGCGGCCAGGGGATCGGACTCATCGAGCCGCTTGGACAGGTCGTTCATGCGCTCCTGGAGGTTTTGCAGCCCCTTGGCGACGTCGGTCTGGCGCGAGGCCAGGTTGCTCAGGTCCGCTTTCTGCTCGGGAGAGAGCGACTCGGCGGACTTGCCCATGAGGTCGGGCTTGGTCGAGGCCTGGGCCGACTGTTTCAGGGCCTCTTCCTGCTTCTTGAGCAGGTTCTGAGCGTCCTTCACCACGCCCCGATAGGTCTCGAACTCGCCCAGCTCGTTGAGCATCTTCTGCAATTCGTCGGCGATGGCC
>JBMFUH010000077.1:5123-13573 GCA_049966735.1 Isosphaeraceae bacterium | reverse complement strand
TCCCATCATTCCGCCGCCCATACCACCCATCATGCCACCACCCATGCCCATGCCACCCATGCCACCGAACTGGCCGCTGGCACCCTGGGCGATGATTCCCGGAGGAAGCACGACGCGAAGCTTGCGGGAGGCCTGATTGGTGACGGAGACGGTCATCCGGCCATCACCGCGGCCGGTAGCCTCGACGTTGACCAGCCCCTGGTTCATTGCATCAAGGAGACTGTATGTCGGAATGTTCTCGTCGGTTGTGGTTGACTTCTGGGTCGCGGTCGACTTTTGGGCCGTGGTCGACTTTTGGGCCGTGGTCTTGGCCTTCGAGTCGGATTTTGCATGCTCGCCTGAGGCCTGAACCACCGGGCAGAGCGCGAAGACAAGGCCGACCGTGGAAGCGAAAGTGAGAGAGATCGCACGTCGCATGGAAGGAACACCCTCTTGTCCGAATGAACTTGACAGGCACTGGAAGTGAGTTGAATCTTCGAGCGGTCGTCGATGCGGTGGACGCGGCGCGGACGATCAGCGCCCGATTTCAGGAATCGCTTCCAGAAACGTAGGCATTGATGATAAGGTAAGTCGCAGGGTGGGGAGGCTCGAACCAGGCTCGCCGCGTTCGGTCCCTTCCCGGCTGCCTTCCTCAAATTTGAGACGGGTCTGCCTGCCGCCTTATTCGACGAATCCAACGTTTTTTAGGTTAAAATGCGTTCATTAAAAGGCGGCCGGCAACCAGCAGGGAGAAGCTCCAATCATGCGCTACGTGTCCCACCTGGAATGTTCCGTCTGTCGCGCTCGGTTTTCCGCCACGGAGCCGATCAACCTCTGTCCCCAGGACGGCCGCCCGCTTCAGATGGTGATCGATCTGGAGCGGCTCAAGGCCGAGCGCGGCGCCGATGGGTGGTGGAATCCCCAGCGGCGCGACCTCTGGAGGTTTGGCGGGCTCTTGCCGCTGGATTGCGACGACCCGGACGACTCCCGCTTGATTGTCAGTCTGGGGGAAGGGTGCACGCCTTCGCTCAGGTACGACCATCCCCTGGCCGCCCGGGGAGGCTTCCGCCTGGAAGTCAAGGACGAGGGCAAGCCTCACGCGGGCTTCGGCGGCAATCCGACGCTCTCGTTCAAGGACCGGGGCATGGCGACGACGGTGTCGCTGGCGCGGGCGCTCGGGCTAGAGCGGCTGGCGGTTCCCACCCAGGGAAACGCGGGAGATTCGCTGGCCGAGTATGCCGTCGCCGCGGGCATGGAGGCCGTCGTCGCGATGCCGCCGGAGACCGACTTGCCGATTCTGGGCAAGGTGGCTGCTTACGCCCGGCTGCATCCGCGGAATGTCCATCTGGAGCTGGTCGAGGGCACGATCATCGACTGCGGCCACCGGCTGCGCGAGGAGTACGTGCCGCGCGGCTACTTCAGCGTGGCGACGTTTCAGGATCCGGGCTGGCGAACGGAGGGGAAAAAGACGCTGGGGCTGGAGATGGCCGAACCCGCGGGGGACCGGCTGGCGGCCCGCAAATGGGAGCTGCCGGACGTGATCGTTTATCCCACCGGCGGCGGGACCGGGCTCGTGGGCATGGCCAAGGCCTTCGACGAGCTGGAGGCGCTGGGACTGGTCGGCTCGAGCCGGCCGCGGATGATCTGCGTGCAGAGCGCCGCCACCGCGCCGATCGTCCGCGCGCTGGAGGCGGGAGAACCCGACATCACCCCGATGCCGCCGGGGCAGACCATCGCCACGGGTCTGAACGTCGCCCAGAACATCGGGCACATCAACGTTTTGCGCATCCTCCGCGAGACCGGCGGCAGCGCCGTTTCCGTGTCTGACGAGGGGATCAAGCAGGTGATCCGTGACGAGTGGCACGCGCGTCGATTCGCCTGGTCGCCCGAAGGCGCGGCGACCCTGGCAGCCCTTCCCGAGCTGCTCGCTCGGCGGCTGATCCAGCCCGGCGACCGGGTCGTGCTGGTGAACACGGCCTCGGCCGAGAAATACCTGCCGGTTCTGAGAACGTTGCTGGATGGGGGATTGTGAGCGCTCGTGCCCGGTCAAGCGCCGGGCATGCCATACTTTGGAAGGAAGAGCGTGCCGGGTCGAAGAGAAGAAATAACGCATTCGCCACAGGACGATTCACCCGCCGCCACGCGGAGTGTAGAATAACGCGGGCTGGATGATTCTTTGACATGACCGGACCGCAGAGGAGACAGTGGCGATGACACGCAAAGCGACCCTGACGTTCGACGGCCGAACGATAGAATTGCCAGTCGTCGAGGGTACCGAAGGAGAACTGGGCCTCGATATCTCCGAGCTACGCTCTCGGACGGGGCTGATCACGCTCGACCCAGGGTACGGTAACACAGGCGCCTGCACGAGCGCCATTACCTTCATCGACGGCGAGAAGGGCATTCTGCGCTATCGTGGAATTCCGATCGAGCAGCTTGCCAAGCGTTCCACGTTTACCGAGACAGCCTGGCTGCTGATTCATGGCCGGCTGCCCAATCAGGCAGAGCTCGACCGGTTTCGGGAGCGTCTGACGTACCACTCACCGCTTCACGAGGCCTTCAAGCACCACTTCGAAGGATTCCTCGTCAACGCGCCCCCCATGGCCATTCTCTCGGCCATGATCAACACACTGGCCTGCTTCCCGCCGCGCAGCAATGAACCTCTCCCCGAGGAAGACGAAGCGAAGTTCGAGAATGAATCCGCCCGGTTGATAAGCAAGGTGCGGACGATCGCCGCGTATTCCTACCGGCGGTCCATGGGGTTGCCCTTCATCTACCCCGACCCCAAGCTGCGCTATGTGGGCAATTTCCTGCACATGATGTTCTCCATGCCTTACGAGCAGCATGTTGCCAGCCCCGAAGTGGAGCAGGCCCTGAACCTGATCCTGCTGTTGCACGCCGACCACGAGCAGAATTGCAGCACCTCGACCGTCCGCGTCGTCGGCTCGAGCCAGGCCAACCTCTTCGCCTCGTGCGCCGCGGGCGTGGGAGCGCTCTGGGGACCGCTCCACGGCGGCGCCAACGTGGCCGTGCTCGAGATGCTCGAGCAGATTCACAAGGGCGGCCTCTCCGCGAGTGAGGCCGTCAAGATGGCCAAGGACCCCTCCAGCAACTTCCGGCTCATGGGCTTCGGCCATCGCGTGTACAAGAACTTCGACCCGCGGGCGCGCATCCTCAAGGCCTCCGCCGACAAGGTGCTGGGCCAGCTCGGCGTCAAGGACCCACTCCTCGACATCGCCCGCGCGCTCGAGGAAAAGGCGCTCGAAGACCCCTACTTCGTCGACCGCAAGCTGTATCCCAACGTCGATTTCTACAGCGGCATCATCATGCGAGCGATCGGCATTCCCACCAACATGTTCACGGTGATGTTCGCCATCGGCAGGATGCCCGGCTGGATCGCCCAGTGGCACGAGCAGCACGTGGAGGCCAAGCCCAAGATCGCCCGACCCCGCCAGATCTACACGGGCAACAAGGAAATGGATTACGTGCCCATGGAGCTGCGGAAGTAAGCGCGCGGTTGATTCGTGGCTCGATCGCTCGGTACGCGGGGGTTGATTCCCCCGCCTCGACCGTGCCGCGAGCATGCTCTTGCTGGTCTGGGGGCGATGCGTTCCAACTCGGAGAGATCTGCCTCCCCGCGCGATGGTCCCCGCGCCCGCCGAACTCTGGCCCCTCATCGATCGGACCTTGCTACTCCGTGTCGATGAGGGGCAACTCATTCACCCCAGGCAGGGAATGCGCGAGCCGCGCGTACGAGCCCACGCACCTGTTTGTATCGTCGGGAAAATCGGTGTCGTTTTGCATTTCGCCATCAAAAGACCGCCCGACACCAATCGCACCCACAGATTTCGCTAAATGCTTCCTCATAAAAGGGAAAGTGCGGGACAGCCGCCCTCGGCCGTCCTAGACCCAGCCGAGGGTGGCTGGGCCACATTACTCTTTGCAGGCACCCATTTAGAAGGAACAAATTGACACCAATTTCCCGCTGAGGAGACCGTGTGGGGTCGCTGGATCGACATCGAAGAGGCCGAGTTCGAGCAGGCATGGAAATTGGCCCGAGGGTCGCCATCCTGGGGGCAGCAGGTGGCGAGTGCAAAGATGTCTCAAGCAGGAGCGGTCCCGATCTGGTTGAGGATCAAGCTGTGGAAGCCCCCCGGCCGTCGGCACTTGTCATGAGCTTTGAGCCATGCTTGACCTCGGGCCCACGAACCGGGAGCGAGTATCTTCGTGCGCAACGGGTGATCCATAATCGGAGGTGCCACTTTCGTCGAGTGATGTCACGCATGCTGCCTACCCGTCCCGTAGGAATCAAGTGGACCGAGACCGAGGCATAGACGGCCAGAACCATAAGGGTTGAGCGTGACCGGGGTTCTTCGCTCATGACCCAAAACGGGCGGTGCCCTGGGTGCAGTTCGCGGAAGTCCGACCCGCGTGTTGTAAGCTGGAAGCAGGACGGCCCCGCTGCTCTTTTCCAATTCGGCGACAGTCAAGGCTGCCGCGCCTGCCTCCTGACGAGCGGGCGCGGGATTCGCGGTTTGCAGACGCGTAGCGGAACGAAAATGAAAGACAGAGATCGATCCCCGAGTCGCTGGCTCCCCTACGAGACTGCCTAAACCCATCCACTCTTCCTCCGTGCCGAGATTGTGTGGTTGCTTTTGTCACATCGAGAAACTGTCTAAGTTTATCAGTGATGAACTTAGACAAGATCACGAAATGTCACACTTCAGCCCTGAAGATAAACGAACCCAACGGGGCCTCCCGGGGCCGTTTCGACAAAACGAACCCAACGGTGCTGCCATCGGGGCCGTTTTGACAAAACGAACCCAACGGGACCATACGATTGTATTGCTTTGTTCAGGTACCGATGATCCGAACAAAGCCATCGCGGTCGATGGAGGCGGTCCAGCCGGTGTCGGTCCACCCTCCCTTGCCGGCGACGCGGGCGAGGAGGCGGCCGGGGGAGTCGGCTGGGAGTGGGGAGCCGGAATCATCCACCACCTTGAGTGCAACGCCGGGCAAGGGGTGGCCGACGGTTCCGGGTTTGTGGCCGGTCTGGTGAACGCCGTCGCGATCGAAGTCGGCGGTTGAACCGGCCAGCGGCCCCAGCTCGGGGTGGTCCAGGTGCGGGAGGTTCGGGTCGATGGTTTCCAGGGGCGGAAGCGTGCGCCTCCGGTGCTCGAATGCCGTCACGCCCGCCTCGAGGACCGCTTGCCGGACCGAGAAAGCCGTGATCGGCGGAGCGACCGGCGGGCCGAAGGCGAGGATCACGGTCCGGCGCGGGCCGCGGGGCCATTTCCCGAAGTAATGGCCTCCCTGGAAGCTGAAAAAGCTACCCCAGACGCCGTCCAGGAACGCCGGGATGACCGCGACCGGCTCCCGGCCCGCCACGATGACCTCGATCCCGCGGTAAAACGAACCCGTGAGCCCGTTTCGGGAAATCTGCGCCTCGGGGAAGATGCCCAGCGTGCCTCCTTCGTCGAGGATCTGTCGGCTGATCCGCAAGACGGCGCGCTGGGCCTTGGGACCCGACCTGGGCACCGGGATCATGCCGATCCAACGCAGCCAACGGCCGAGGATCGGCAACGAGAGATAAGCCTCGCCCACCAGTGCCTTTCCCCGCCTCGGACAGGAGCCAGCAAGGAAGAACCCATCCATCCACGATACGTGATTGCAAGCGACCAGGACCGGGCCGGTTTTCGGAATGTGTTCGCGGCCGACGATGATCAGCCGGTAGCGGAGGGCAAGCAGAGCGCGGATGAACCGCTGCACCCACCACCGCAGGGAGATCATGAACAGGGCGAAGAGCAGCAGGGCAAGCAAGGCCCAGAGGAGAATCAACATGATTGTTGTCATCGTGGCGAGTGGCGAGTGGCTAGCCACTATTGGGGGGCAATTCCATGTCGGCGTCGGGATCGTCGGCCAGCGCGGCTCCCGATTCCACCTCCGCCTGGGCGTCCGGATCGTTAGTCGCGTCTGGGAGTCTGCCGACGCGCAGCACGTGGTTCAGCAGGTCCTTGGCCCGTTGCGGCCAGGGCATCGCCGCGATCCGATCGATCGTCTCGTCGATCCGGTAGGCGACGCGCAAGAGCTCGATCCGGTTGTCGTCGATGATCGCGTAGGCCGCGCGCGGGTCGCCGTCGCGGGGCAGGCCCACGCTTCCCGGGTTGAGGACGACGGTTCCGTTGACCTGAAGGTTGAACTGCATGTGGGAGTGGCCCACGCAGACGATGTCGGCATGGGAATTCTGGACGCGCCTGGCCCAGATGTCCGGGTCACGCAGCACATATTCGTCGAGCGGATCGCGAGGGGTGGCGTGAACCAGCAGAAACCGCTTGCCGGCCAGGGTCAGACGCCGGGTGACGGGCAACTGCAGCAGGTACCGCCGCTCTTCGTGACCCAGTTGTTCCCACATCGAGGCGCGCGTGATCCGGGTCAGATAGCGAAAGCCGACGTCTCCGGTCACGGGCACGCCCTGGGCCACACCGTGGTCGTGATTGCCCCGGATGGCATACGTGGCGTGCTTCATGGCCCAGCGCACGCACGAGACAGGGTCCGGACCGTAGTCGACCAGGTCGCCCAGACAGAGGCACACGTCGTGGGACTCGTTGATCGCCGCCAGCGCCGGCCAGTTCGCGTGAATGTCGGAGACGACGAGAATCCTCATGCCGGCCTTCTCAAGTGGGGAAGCCGGCGAGAATCCGGCCTCGTGTGATCCCGAAAAAGATGTCTCCGTTCAACCCAGCCAGGCGTCGTACCAGAGCTGAAACATGAGCAGCGTCCAGAGCGCTTTATGGTGATCATGTATACAAGATCGATGCTCACCGATCAGACGAGCGACCTCGGCGGGGCGGAACAACCCCTGGCGGTCGAGCCTGTGGGGATCGAGCAGCCGGTCGACGAGCGGAGCCAGTTCCGCCCGCAGCCATCGAGCCACTGGGATGCCGAATCCTTTCTTGGCGCGGGTCAAGATCGACCGTGGGAGCCTACCCGAGACGGCGGTTTTGAGCAACCGCTTGGTCTGGCGGCGTTTGTACTTGAACGATGCGGGCAGCCTCTGAACCGCTTCCACGAGGACCGTGTCCAGAAAGGGCGCCCGAACTTCCAGCCCGCACGCCATGCTGGCGCGGTCGACCTTGGTCAGGATGTCTTCGGGAAGGTAGGTTTCCTGGTAGAGCGCGAGCGATCGAGTCAGGGGATCGGCCGCTGGAGCCAGTGCGGCGGCCAGGGCGAGATGCTCGGCCTCGACGTCCAGCGGAGGGCCATTGCCCGTGCCCGCGAGCACCCGGAGCACCTCCCTTCCGGTGAACGAGCAGAGCCAGCGCTGGTGCGCCAGGGGCAAGGGCTCGGCGGCGCCTCGGAGAAACTGCCTGACCTTGAAATCGAGGGTGAAATAGCCATCGCTGACCGGCAGGCGTCTGGCGGCGGCCTCCGCCAGGGCCCGGGCCGGCCTGGGCAGGCGCCGGAAGAGCCCGGCCGCTCGCTCGGCCTGGAACGTTTGATAGCCGGCCAGAAGCTCGTCGGCGCCGTCTCCCCCGAGCACGACCTTGACCTCGCCTCGCGCGAAGCGGCTCAGGAGGTGGGTGGGCAGAACGGAGGCATCGCCGAAGGGCTCGTCAAGCCACGCGGCGACGTCGGGCAGCAGCTCGTAAACCTGTTCCACGCGAAACGTCCGCTCGTGATGATCGGTCCCCAGAAAGGCAGCTACCTGGCGAGCGTGCGGGCTTTCATCAAAGCGGGGGTCCTCGAAGCCAATCGAGAAGGTATGGACATTGTGGGGCCGCTCGACTTCGCAGAGCGCCGCGGCAACGCTGGAAGAGTCGACGCCGCCGGAAAGAAAGACCCCCAGCGGAACGTCCGACCGGCGATGCCGCGCCACGGCGTCGCGAAACAACCCCCAGAACTGTCGCGAAACGTCCGCCAACCGCTGCTCGGCGACTTCCGGCATGGGGGGAGGCGAGTCCCAGTACCGCCGCTGCTGGACTTCCCCGTTCTCCCAGATGACCACGGCAGAGCGGGGAAGCTTGCGAATTCCGTTCCAGATGGAATGAGGCGCGGGGATGTATTCGTAAAAGAGGTAGCGCGCGAGGCTGTTCAGGTCGAGGGCGCGCCCCACCTCCGGGTGCTGGAGAACCGCCTTGGGCTCGGAGCCGAAAGCCAGCCCGCCGCCTGGCAGCCGCGCGTGGAAGAGCGGCTTTTGGCCCATCCGGTCGCGGGCCAGGACGAGGCGTCCCCGCGGCTGGTCCCAGAGTGCCAGGGCGAACATGCCGTTGAGCCGCTTGACGAACTCGACGCCCTCCTCCTCGTAGAGATGAACCAGGCTCTCGGTGTCGGAGTGGTTCCGGTAGCGATGTCCTTTGGCCTCGAGTTCCTTGCGGAGCTCCAGCTCGTTGTAGAGTTCGCCGTTGTAGGTGACCCAGACCGTGCCGTCCTCGTTGCACATCGGCTGAGCGCCGCCGGCCACGTCGATGATC
>JBMFUH010000077.1:0-5113 GCA_049966735.1 Isosphaeraceae bacterium | reverse complement strand
GACAGCCGCCGGTGCCCCAGGGCCACCGGGCCGGAAACATGGATGCCCACCCCGTCGGGCCCGCGATGGGCCAGGGTCGCGGTCATCCGCTCCACGATGCCGCGGTCCGCCGCCGCTCCTTCTCGGTTCACGAAACCGGCAATCCCGCACATGGCGATCGACCGACCCCCTCGTCTTCACCTTGTCAGCGCGACCTGCCCATCAAGGCATTCTACGCGCTTACGCTTGATCCTGAAAGCAATCCTGGCGGCCGCTCAAACCGCGTTGTCGTCGGTCAACGTCTCTTCCAGGGCGCTCTGGTCAGGCCGCGGCCGCGTGTCCCCCCTGCCCCGCCGGCCCTCGCCGTCGCTCAAGAGGGCCATCAGGTTTCGTTCCAGGTCGACGCAGATCTGGTCCAGCGGCAGATGGTTGAGCCGCCGCTTCGAGAACGGATTTTGCAGCTCGACACCGATCTCGTCCAGCGCCAGGATCGGCAACGCGACCAGCATCGTGACCACCGGGGTCAACCAGTCTACTTTCAGGAGAATCCCGAAGGGCAAGGCCGCCAGGAACACGAAGATGAACCGGCGAATCTCGATCGAATAGGCCTCGGGCAAGGGGGTCTTGAGGATGCGCTCGCAGCCGCCGATGTGATCGATCAGCTTGGCGCGCTCCTCCTCGGCCCGCACGAACGCGAACCGGTCCATGCCCAGCTCGAGTCCTTCCTGGAGCAACCGGCCGATGGCCAGGGAGACGGCGTTGGGGATGTGGTCGGCCGCGGCGATCCGCTGGGCCTGCACCGTGCCGACCAGCCGATCCAGCGCGGGCAGCTCGCGCTCGCCCCGCAAACTGTGCCGCGCGGCGTGGGCGAAGGCAGCCGTCCAGCCGACGATCCGCCGCCGCCAATCGGAGTCGTCGGGACCGTAGCTCAGCGCCTGGATCACCAGGTTGCGGCACTGATTGACGATGCCGCCCCAGAGCTTGCGGCCTTCCCACCACCGCTCATTGCCGGCATTGGTCCGCAAGACCAGCAGCGCCCCCAGCGCCACGCCCAGCACCTCGTACGGGGCAACGGGAATGGCGATGCTGGGAAACGAGGGATACTTCTCGGAGAGATGCTCCTCGATGATCGTGACCAGAAGCGCGATCAGCCCGAAGACCAGCGTTCGACGCAAGACGAACGGAACCGCCGATCCTTCGATTCTGTGAAGCTCGCCCCAGAAGCGCTGAGGGATAGAGAATATATTCATATATTGAGGATAGTGGGCGCCGCCCGCCTGTTACTGCTCGGAAGACGCGACGCGGTCCCCCCACGTCGGCTGCCATCGGAGACATTCCGCCGCGCAAGCTCAGCCTCGGCCTGATCATGAGGTATCCTACCTTGACGCCTGGTTTTCTCCAAGCCTCGCGGGGCGCCTTGATGTCTCGATTGCGGGCCGATCGGAACAATCTATAATGGGGCAACCGACCATCAGGAGGCGCCATGCAGGAGGCAACATGAAATCAGCCAGGGAGTCGTTGCGGCACGTCGGACTCATTTCACTCGCGCTCTGCGCGGTCCTTTTCATCTGTCAAGATGTGATCGCGAGTCGGAACGGCTGGGGGAAATTCGACTGGGACCTCTTCTTTTTTCATGCGACGAGCACCTATCGCGGCATCGTCGAATTTGGCGAGCCTCCCCTCTGGAACCCCTGGTATCGGGGAGGGTTTCCCATGATCGGCAACCCGCAGGTTCCCTCGCCCG
The DNA here is from genome assembly GCA_049966735.1 of Isosphaeraceae bacterium. GTDB lineage: Bacteria > Planctomycetota > Planctomycetia > Isosphaerales > Isosphaeraceae > Aquisphaera. The sequence goes on along the minus strand of JBMFUH010000077.1, from coordinate 3,390 downwards.
GTCCCTGGTTCGTTCTCGACCTGCTCGCCGGTCCGATCGTGGCGATCAAGCTGAAGATCGTGGGCCATTATCTACTTGGTCTGGCGAGTATGTACTGGTGCTGTCGGCAGATGAGCCTGAGCCGCCTGGCGTCCAGCTACGCGGCCGGCACGTTCGTCTTCTCGACCTGGCTGGCGCTGCATCTTCACAGCGGCCATCTCTGGGTCCTCACCGCGGTCTACATTCCCCTCGCGGTCGGTTTGCTTTACCGTGCCAGAACCCGCTGGAACCAGGCCAGTTACGGAGGGCTGGTGCTGGCGGTGATGATCCTGGAAGGCGGCAGCGCGCATATCGTGACGCTCCTGGGCATCACCTTGAGCATCCTGGCTCTGGCCTGGTCGATCGAGCAGCGCTCTCTGAGACCGATCGCGGCCCTGGCGCTGCTCCTCGCGTCGGGAATCGGGCTCTCCGCGGTCAAGATGCTCCCCTGCGTCAAGCTGCTCAGGGAGTACCCGAGATACACGTGGATCGGGGGAGCCTACTGGGATGCCCCCAGGCCCGGTCTCGACAAGACTGTCCCTTCAGCCGGAACAAGGCGGAGCGGGGAGAATTCGACCATCGAGTCCGTCGCCAGCGCGAACCGTCCCGATGAGGCTCACCCTTCCGGATCTCGTCTGAACCAGAACAAGCTGAACACGTGGAAGAGACCTCCCAATCCAGCGGGAGGACCCAGGCAGCGCCTCCAAAGCGCGCTGGCGATCTTCGTGAAGTCCTTCCTGGGGCGAGAGCAGCGGAGCAACAAGTTTTACCTGCCGATTCAGACCTGGGGCTGGCACGAGTATGGCTTCTACATCGGCCCACTCGCCGTCCTGCTGGCGGCTGGCTCGCCACTTCTGGTACGGAAAGCCTGGCCCTGGATGATCGTGGCTCTGTTTTGCCTGCTGGTGTCGCCGGGGAACTTCGCCCGCTTCGCGCCCTGGACTCTCATGCATCATCTGCCCGTCTTGAGCAACATGAGAAATCCGACCCGTTTTCTGATTCCAGGTGTTTTCGCGGCCTGCATTCTCTGCGGGTTGACGCTCGATGCGGCCCAACACTGGCTCCGAGCCAAATTCGCCGGGTCGGCAGGGAAGATCGAGATCGCTCTCGCGCTTGTCGTCTCGGCGGCCCTGGTCGACTCGCTTCTCATGGGTCGTGCGAGCCTGGCAGGTGTCTTTGACCAGCCAGCTCCCTCGATCGAGCCGCGGCTTCCCACGATCGTCACGATCGAAGGTCAGACCGAGCACACCACCGAGGCGATGCTGGCCAACTACTGCGTCCTGAGCAGCGACGAAGTCATCGGATTTCCCATCCGTGTCGCCGCGAGAGAGCAAGCCGATTACCGTGGAGAGGTTTACTTTGTCGCGGACGGGGCCGACGATGCGACCGGGGACGATCGCGTACAGGTGGAACGGTGGTCTCCGAATTCGGTGCGCGTGCGGGTGACGACCGACTCCCCGGGGGTCGTCGTGTTGAACCGCAACTGGGAAAGCCCGTGGACCGCTGATTCTCCGCGGAAGTCGATGGCCTACCGTGGCTTGATCGCGGCAAGAGTTGAGCCGGGAACTCACACGATCCAGTTCCGCTATCGGCCGGCGATCGTCTACCTTGGCCTGACAATCAGCGTCCTCTCTCTGCTTGCGGTGCTGGGCTCGCTCTTCCTCCAGTCACGCGCGCTCCATGAGACACACGCCGGTGACGAGTGCGCTGACGGATCGCGTTGGCAGGTAAATGAAACGTAGAACGAAGGTCCGCGGAGGCGGGGGCGCGGCGACGAGGACCGATGCGGCCGTTTCGAGGCGGTTGGCCGGGCGACGCCTCTGGCCGGGATGTTTCACCGTGGGTTGATTTCAAAGGGGCAGGCTGTCCACAATGACTGGGCCTGGGACGATCCCTTCCGGTCGTCGGGGCCGTTCGGCCTGGGGTTTGCTTGTCCCTGAAGCACGAGACCTGTCCCTCTCGCTCGCAGGAGTGTTCCGCCGATGGCGTCGTTCGATGCTCAGGATTACGGCTTCGGATTCGAGGAACCGCCGCCGCGGCCGACAACCCCTCCGGTCCGGCGCGGGTTTCTCGTGATCCTCTTCGTGCTCTGTGTCGCCGCCCTCTTCGTTTATGGAGCTACGTACGTCGCCGATCGCGTGGGATACGCCTGGGAAGCGGGACGGGCCCGGGCGGCGACCGAGGCCCTGGCCAAGCTGGACAAGGCCGGCATCGTGCAGGCGTCCGCACTCTTCCGGCTGGCGGCGACCGCCGTTTCTCCGGCGGTCGTCAACGTCCAGTCTCAGCGTGCCCGCCGCAACGCCGAGGGCATGCCGGGTATGCCCGTGGGGGGCAACCCGATGCCTCCAGGCTTCCAGAGCCGCGAGCTGGGTGCGGGCGTGATCATCGACAAGGCCAAGGGCTACGTGGTAACGAACAATCATGTCGTCAAGAATGCAGACAGGGTCCTGGTCCGGCTGGGGCCGCGGAACGACGTTCCGGCCCGGCTGGTGGGGGCGGACCCCAAGACCGACCTGGCCGTCCTCCAGGTGAGCGCGGCGCTCCAGGTTGAGGCGGAGTGGGGCGATTCCGACAAGCTCGACATCGGCGACTGGGTGCTGGCCATCGGCAGCCCGCTGGGGTTTGACCATTCGGTGACCGCCGGCATCGTCTCGGCGACCGAGCGGAACGACGTCGGGATCGGCGAGTATGAGTCGCTGATCCAGACCGACGCCGCGATCAATCCCGGCAACTCGGGGGGACCTCTGGTCAATCTGGCGGGCAAGGTGGTGGGCATCAATACCGCCATCTTCACGCAGAGCGGCGGGAACGAAGGGATCGGATTTGCCATCCCCTCCTCGCTGGCCCGGCGGGTGGTGGAGGGCCTGATCAAGGATGGGAAGGTCATCCGGGGCTATCTGGGAGTGATCATCGAGCCCATCTCGGCCGCCAACGCTCGCCAGCTCAAGCTGCCCAACAATCATGGAGCGCTCGTGATCCGCGTTCAACCGGGCGGGCCGGCCGCCGGCTGCGGTCTGAAACCGGGTGACGTGATCGTGAGTCTGGGTGATCATGACGTCGGCGACCCGGCCGAGCTGCGTCTCCTGACCGCCAATCTGGACGTGGGGGCGCAGGTTCCGCTCGGTTATTTCCGGGACGGGGTCAAGCAGACGACAAAGGTCACCATCGCCGAGCTGCCCGAGGTTCCCGAAGCAGCCTATCTCGGTTTTCATGTGAAAGATGTGCCGAACCCGGATGGCAGGGGAGGATTCGTCGAGGTCGACGAGGTGCGGCCGGGAACCGGCGCCGCCCAGTCGGGTCTGCGCCCGGGGATGAGGATCGTCGGTGTGGGACGCATGCCCGTGCGGTCGACGGCCGATCTCGGGCTGGCGC
>JBMFUH010000076.1:0-13731 GCA_049966735.1 Isosphaeraceae bacterium | reverse complement strand
TCGCGGCGCAGGCGGCACGAGCCAAGGGACAACCGCGGATGAGGCAGGTTTCCGCCGACCCCGTGCTGTACCACAGCCCGGTAGGGTGAACCGGGGCGGCGAGAAGAAATATCAATGATTGTATATTTGAGACCGTGGCAGGGAAACCGTGGTGCTGCCCGCCCCGGCAGGGCGGATGCGGGTGGGAGTGTCCCTCGTTTGCTGTCGGCCCTCATCTCCCGGCGCGCCGGGGTTCCGGCCACCTTCTCCCAAAGAGAGAAGGAGAGGAAGGAACCGCCCCATCGGCAACTCAAAAGAAAACCGTTCTAGCCGCCCACGATCGAGCCCGAGCGAGCCCATCAAGGTTCCACCCAGGACAGCACGAGATCCGCGGACTCCGAGCCGATACTGACCCGAGTCTGGTATTCACGAGGGTCGCCGTGACCGCGGTGGGCCAGGAAGTCTGGAAAGGCGCGAAGGCAGCCTGCCAGGAGCTGAACTTCCCAGAGCAAGGGCGGACGCAGGTTCATGCCTCGCGCCTTGTGGAAGACCCAGGAATAAGCCTCCGGAGCCGCCAGCTCGAGGTTGAACTTCTGGACGGCGTCGAAATCGGCATCGGGCACCTCGGTCTGATCGACGAAAAGCACGGTGAAGGCCTCGACTCTCTCGGCGTGCTCCGCCGCGTCCATGCCGCCTTCCCACAGGGTTTTGAGCGTTTGTAGGTTATCGTACAGACTCAAGCCAAAAGTCATGCCCCCCTGTCCCATGACGACCGCATACCAGGGCCCGCCCTTGAAGCGATCGCAGAAGACGCGGAAGGTCGCTTCTTGAGGGAGCTTGCGCCAGGGAGCGCTGCGGTAGAAGCCCGCCGCTCCCTTGTAGAATTCCTGAAGCAATGGGGTATCGAGCCCTTCGGTCGCCATCAGGCCGGGAGGGCCATGATCCTCAAGTTGCCCCTGCAGCATGTCCAGCAGCTCGTTGAGGTGGTCGACTTGCTCGACTGCAACGACCTTGATCCCGAGCTCCTCGAGGTGAGGCGCCAGTTCGAGCCACATCGAACCGCGGCGAACTTGCAGCTCTGTCGGTCGGTGGGGTTTCGCCCCCGCGATCGGTTTCTCGATCGCGTTGGCCAACTGGTCCCAGAGCAGGTCGGTGGTGGGGGGATCCCGGAGCAAGTCTTGCGCCTGCACCAGGTCGTTGGTCTGGCTGATGACAATGACCAGCCAGGGACGGAAGACTTCCCCCCTTTCCTTGATGCGGTGGCCGAACTGGCGATCGTCGGCTTGCCAGACGTCGAACTGTCGCGGCAGCCGCGCCAGTCGCTCCTTGACCAGAGGGATTGGTCCGACAGTCTGGGGCGCTGAAGATTTCCGCTTTCCTCCGGAACGTCTCTGCCCCCTGAGCCACATGAGGGCGCCGGGAGTTTCCTTCCAGCCGCTGGCAATGCTCGCGGCGTGGAGTATCGCCTCCTCCTCGGACCCGTGGCTGTACATGCTGGGCTGCTCCGCGGGAAACAACTTGTCGCCGAGCAGATAGGCCGGCACGTGCTTGTTGGACTTTCTGGCAACCTCCAGCAGCGCGCGCGAGTTGGGAGTGTCGCCTTCGCGGCGGAAAGCGGCAAGCGCCGTGGCGTAGGCCCAGGCGGCCGACTTCTCATCGTAGGCGTTCAGCAGGCGATTCAGCTCCTCGTCGCGTCCCTGGGCAAGGAGCCAGCCGCAGAGGGTGTGCCGCACGCCCTGGTTGTCGTTCGGGTTCAGCCGCAGGATCTCCTGAAGATGAGCAATCGCCTGATCTCGCTGTCCCGTCTCCCAGAGCAGCGAGGCCAGCGCCTCGCGGGCGCGCATGTAGGGGCGCGTCTCGAGGATTCCCCAGAAATCGCCGACGTTTTCACGGAAGAATTCACTCCCCAGGGCACGCTCGCCGGCCGCGACCCCTTTCTCGAAGAACTCGAGAGCTTGCTGGCGGCTGCTGGCCAGTTCGCCCAGAAGCACGTAAGCGTCGGCGCAGTCCGGCGAGATTTCCAGAGCCTCCCTGGCCAGCCTCGCTTGCTGCCTGGGGTCACGCGAGTCGAATGCCTCGTACATCAGGCTCTGCGCCCGGTAGAGGGGGGTGTCCTCTGGCGGCCCCACGAGGTCGCCCAGGAACCCTCTCATGGCCCCTTCGATCGCGCGCCGATCGGGCAAAGCGGGCATGGTCGTCTGGTCGGAAACTGATTGGCCGGGGCGCCTGAGAACTCGCTCGGGCCGCTTTCTCTTCTTCTTTGCCATCGTGTCCCTCCTGAGGCAGGCTCGGGTCGGTTAGAACGTTCAGCCGGTCTCCCCGGCACGGTCGAGTGTCGAAAGAGACTCAAACAGTTCAGCGCTGCAGCGCCCCACGCGAGATGGCGGCCGGATCGCGGGCGATCCGCTCGGCGAACGACCGAAGCGAAGTCAGAATGATCTTGAGCTGATTGATCACCTGGTTGGCGCCCACGGCGGCGGCGTTGAAATTATCATAGAAGTCACCCTGGGTGAGAAACTTCTGGAGCGATCCTTCGGTATTGAGGGTTCCCTTGCGGTTGCGCAAGGTCGCCGTCAGGAGCTCGAGGTCGGCCGCGACCCGATTGCTCCGTCGGACGATCTGGCCGAAGTCGGTGGTCGGCGAGCGATTGACGGACGATCCCAGGTCCTTGAGCAAAGGCTGGAGGTCGGTTAGCTCGGCGTCCAGGCGGGCCGAGGCGGAGGAGAAATTGGCGATTCCCGTCTTGAGCGAGTCTTGCGCCTCGGGGGTGAGCGCTTGATTGAGCTTGTCACCCACTTTCTTGATGTTGGCCATCGCCGTCCGGAAGTCGTCGCCGTTGGTCTTGAGGAACTGGTCGATGCCCCGCGAGGCCGAGGAGACGTCCTTGCCGGTCTTGGTCCACGTCTTGAGAAAATTGTCAAGCTGCTCGGCGTTTTTCGTGAGCTTGGCCAGGCCGTCGGCGGCTTTATTGATGCTTTGGAGCGTGTCGCCGGCCTTCTCGAAGGCCAGCGTCGCCGTGGCCAGCGCCTTGCCCAGATCGCCGGCCACCTCTCCCTCGACCACCGGGGCAGTGCCGAGAGTGCTGCCCAGTCGCAGGTTGTTCTTGCCCGTGCCGGGAAGCAGGTCGATGGTCACGTCGCCAATCAGGGAGCGGGAGAGACGCGGGACCGAGCCTTCACGCACCGAGAACTTGCGCTCGATCGCCAACGTCACGAGTACCCCGTCGGGCTGGTTCGGCCTGTGGTCGAACGCGATTCCCACCACCTCGCCCACGCGGATGCCGCTTTTCCGCACGGCCACCCCCTCCAGCACCCCGGGCGCCTCGGCGTACTGCACTTTGAGATAGAGCTGGTCTCGAAACAGCGAGGGCGATTCACCGAACCAGACGATCAGCATGGTCAGGACGAGTCCCGCCACGATCACGAACATGCCGATCCGGAACTGCATGACGCGTTCGTTCATTTCAACCTCACCGCTCCGTTTCGGGGCCCTTGACAGTTGGGAAGCTTGCGGATCCGAGCTCAGTTGCCGCCGGCCCGCTGCAGGGCCATCTCGCGGAGCCGCTCGCCGGCCTCTCCCCGGACGAACTGGCGGACCCGGGCGTCGGGATCGTTGTCCATGCGTTCCGGCGGACCATCATAGATGATTTGCGCATCCTGTGCACCCAGCCGGGCCAGCGGATAGAGCATGACCACGCGATCGGCGACTTTCGTCACGGTTTTCATGTCGTGGGTCACGACCACGCCCGTGGTCTTCTTGCTTTGCTGAGTCTGGCGGATCAACTCATTGATCACGTCGCTCATGATTGGGTCCAATCCAGTGGTCGGTTCGTCGTAGAGCATGACTTCCGGATCGAGTGCCAACGCCCGCGCCAGGCCGACCCGCTTTCTCTGCCCGCCCGACAGCTCGGCCGGCTTTTTCCGCTCCAGCGCCGCTGGCAGACCCACCTCCTGAAGGCGATCGGCGACAATCTTGCGAACCTCGCTCTCGCTTCGGAGATGGTGCTCGCGCAGGCCGAAGGCAACGTTGTCGTAAATGGTCAGGCTATCAAAAAGAGCGGCCATCTGGAAAAGAAAACCAAACCGGAGCCGGAGCTGGATCAGCTCCTTGCCCCCTAGCCGCGAAATATCCTTGCCATCGAACCAGACGCTCCCCTCCGTCGGCCGCAAGAGCCCGACGATCAGCTTGAGCAGCACCGTCTTGCCGCACCCGCTCTCGCCGATGATGCAGACCGTCTCGCCCCGATGAATCGTCAGGCTGATGTCGCGCAGAACGCTCTGCGTGCGGAACCGCATGCTCAGGTTGCGCAGTTCGATCAAGCCCCCGCGGTCCTGCCCGTTGTTCTCCGGCCCATCGGTCATAAGAGTCCCTGGGCCTGTGGCCAGAGCGATCGGTACATGGTATTCCAGCCCAGTCCCAAGACGAAATCGAGGAAGAGGATGGCGATGAACGAGAAGACGAAGGCCTCGGTCGCCGCCTTGCCCACTCCCTCGGCCCCCGCGTTCGAATTGAAGCCGCGGTGACAGGAAATCAAGGCAATCACCGCGCCGAAGAAGAAACTCTTGAAGATGCCGGCGAAAATGTCCAGGCTCTCGACGAACGTCCGCGAGTGATGCCAGTACGCGAAGGAGTCCACCGCCAGGATCTGGGTGGCGACCGTGGCGCCGCCGATCACCCCCATGAAATCAGCCATCAACGTCAAGAGTGGAATCAAGAGCAAACACGCCAGGAACCGAGGCACGACCAGGTAATAGATCGGGTTGGTCCCCAGCGCCGTGAGCGCGTCGATCTGCTCCGTCACGCGCATCGTCCCCAGCTCGGCGGCCATCGACGACCCGACGCGCCCCGCCAGCATCGTGGCCGCTAGCACCGGGCCCAGCTCCTTGAGGACGGAGATGTTGATGATCGATCCCAGCCGCGTCGCCAGTCCCATCATCTGAAACGAATGATAGGCCTGCACCGCCAGGACCATGCCGATGAACGTGCCCGTGATGGCCACCACCGAGACGCTCTGCACGCCGATCGCGTAGAAGATGGGCACCAGCACCGACCACCGGGGGCGGCGCCGGAAGATCCAGATCAAGGTCAAGACGGAAAACTCGCCGACGTCCCCCACCTCGGCAACCGTATCGAACACCTGTTCACCCAACCGGTGGACGGGCGTCCCTGGAGGTTCGGGATGTCCCGCGTCCTGGCTGACCTGGGCTACCGCCATCCTGCGAGGTCTCCCGCGTTCCTTGCCCGGGCCGACCGCGGATCGCGGAGACCGTCCGCGACGAGTCGGCGCAACAAGGTGAGCCGGCAGAAAACATTGAGTCGACCTGATATCGCCCATTCTGGACGTTCCCAGCGAAATTGACAAGGCCGAGCCGGAATGTCCCGCGCAACCCAGAACAATTCCAGCAAACGTAGACTGAGCAAGAACTTGCAACGCTCATCCCGCTTCAGGTTCCCCGTGAGCGGCGCGCGCCGGGTCGACAAACTGTTGTGTGTGGTGAGCTGCTATTTCCCCGTCGCCTACCCGGATCAATGCGATGATCGATGCTGCAAGAAGACGTTAGCTTGACTTGGGTACCAACGCGTGGCGCTTATTTCCTGAAACCGGACGGACAGCACTTTAAGGAGCCTCATATTATCGATTTCACAAGGGTGTTCTCCATCCGAATGAGCGAGCAGGATAGGATACTGCCAAACAAGATTCTCCAGTTGGACCAGCCCCATCGGATCCAGCTTCAACAAAAACTTGCATATTTCTACGCCAGACCTGCAGAAGAATAACTGAAGGCTAGTCTGATGCCTTCCCCGGCATCATTCAGGCTCTGGTGGATGTCCTTCTGTGCTCAACGATCATGCTGGAGCCGGGAAGATGCTACCTCTGGGCGATCCCAAATGGAAGCGGCTGAAAGGAGGGTACGGGCGACCATACGATCCCTCTACGGCCCTCTCGCGACTCAAACATGATCAAGGCCCCTGGGACGAACTATGGGCTAACTTGCATCACCAAGGTGCTGTTGGCGAGTCCTCCTACGCGGCGGTACCGCACCTCGTGAGAATTGCAAAAGGATGGCCCAAACGTGATTGGAACTTCTACGGTCTTGTCTCGACGATCGAAGTGGAACGCCACCGGAGGTCGAACCCTGCGGTTCCCGATTGGCTCTCGGAAAGTTACGCGAATGCCTGGCGTGAATTGCTTGACCTGGCTCTTGAGGATATACGTCGAATCGAGGATCACACGACGATCCGAAGCATTCTAGGGGCCATTGCCCTAGCCAAGCGGCAATTGAAACTGGGTGCACTGATCTCGAACTCCAGTGTCGATGAGATCGACGAGATGCTCGAAGAGTACGACGCTTGGTCAGGGAGCTATCAGTGATCGTGGGGCAGATAACGTGTCGGGAACCGATTCCACCTGGATTGAGTGAAAATGCTCGTTTTCGGCTCCTGGCACCTTTTCTGCCCCTCGTCGATCTTCAGTCTTGCCGCGCTGGCTGGTCAACCGCCTCGAAGATGATCCACGACCGCGAATGCGCTTGAATGCTCACGCGTAATGCCGCGGATTGATGAAGTTGGCTAATATTCACAACATTTGTCGTGCCGTTCTCCATGTGGGCCCTGGCCCGGCCGGACAGACCCGTGTAGTAGAGGGGAATCTCGATCTGGCGGTCGATCGCCCGCGGCAGCGGATTGTAGAAGATCGCCAGCCCGCGTTCCTTGAGCCGGGGGTTGACGTGCAGCCAGCCGTCCCAGTCGCGGCCGTCGGCTCGGCGCAGGTGGATCAGGTCCGAATCGAGGATCGCGCGATGGGCCTTGTAGAAATCAACCCAGCGCTTGACAACGGCCCTGGTCGCATCGGTGTCGTAAAGTCTGGGTCCCCGGTAGCAGGCCTGGACGCCCGCCCCGAAAAGGTTGGCCAGCCGGGTCTCGTAATGGTCCAGGTGCCGGGCCAGGGGTTCGATCGTGGCGGTGGCCCCTCCGCCTTGATACTCGGTGAGCGGCACGAACATCCAGCCCATGCTCGGGGCCTTCTCCCAGGTCCCGTCGTAAATGTTCTGCCGCTCGATGATCTCCTGAAACGCCCGGGGCAGCGACCAGTTCGTCTCGCGATAGCCCATGGCGGTCTTGTTGGACCCGACCAGGAAATACCAGTCGGGCACGTTGAGGTAGATCCCCCTCGCGCGCGCCCAGCGATAGAAGTCGCCAATCGCCTGCCACTGCTTCCACTGCGAGTCGTTCAGATCTCGGTGCCCCGGATGCTTCGTCGAGGCGCAGACGTCGCCCGGGTAGGAGCCGTCGTTCTCGAGCACGTCGCAACCTGTCGCCTCGAAGAACCGGCGGAGCCTGGCGAAGTAGCCCTGCCCCCAGCGGCCGCACAGGCATGGCGAGTCGCCGAAGATCATCCCGCCGGGTTTGCCCGTCGCCGGATTGATCGCGTCTTCCTCGGCGTTGATCGACCGGCTGGCCAGGAGCGAATAGCCGCCCAGCGCGATCTTGCGGGAATGCGCGTAGTCGGCAAGCTGTTTGACGCGATCGAGCGCCGCGGGAGATTCGTCTTCCATGTTCAGACCGCTGCCGAAAGTCATGATGATCAGCTCGAAGCCCACCGCCGCGCACTGGTCGATCGCCAGGCGAACGGCGTCCGTCCGGGCACTCCGGACATGCATCAGGATGGGGTTCTCGGTGGCCCAGGGCGCCAGCGCCCGATACGCCCGGCGCAAGCCCAGGCCCCTGCGCTCGCGGTCGGTGCCGTCGTGCACCAGCTCGAAGACGCGGAACGACTCGAACGTACCCGCCGGCTTGATCTCCACGGCCGGGCCCTTCGCCGGTTCGCACTCCAGCAGGCAAGGCGTTTGCTTCAGGTAATTGACCTGCGTCGTGTAGAGCGGGTCGCGCCTCCAGTGCACCGCGGGCGCATCCGCGCCGCCGGTCATGTTGCCGCCAAACGAGTAGTCCGAGAAGACGTCGAGATTGCGCCAGAGCTGGCAGGACGCGACCGGCTTCGCGCCGACAATCGACTCAGCCTCGACGACCGCAAGCCGCTCCACCACCAGGCGATTGACCGTGACCGGGGCGTTCGAGTCGTTGTGCACGGTCAGCCACTTGGAGAACAGGGGCAGGCCGTCGTACAGCTCGTAATGGACCTTGATCGTGATCCCGGCGAAGTCGCTCTTGGAGGCGGCGGCGGGCGGACGGTAGGTGAATGTGAGCCGGACTCCCGGCGGCGGCCAGTTCGCCGGGCTACTCAACCACTCGCGATGCGGCTTCCAGGGAAACCGCGCCTCCGTGCGGCCCTCGTCGACCCCAACGCACTGCCAGGCGGCGGGATCGGCCTTGAGTTCCTCGAGCGCCTGGGGATCGAGGAAGTTGTGGATCTTCGCTCCGATCAGGCCGCCGACGTCCACGGTCTTCCCATCAAGCTGCACGATCGCCTCGGGCCGCACACTCCGGAGGAACGACTCATGAGTCTGGAGATGATCAAGCGCGACGGTCGCCGTAGCGGGTGCCAGCCGAAACGTACGGCGCACCAGGCCATTCTCGAGAAACAGCTCCCGTCCCGAATCTTCACGCCGGACCCTCGCCACCGCGAACGAGCCGTCGATCAGCCAGTCCGCCGGGCGCTGGACCGATTCATGAGCCGGAGCCGGTTGGCGATCATCAGCGACGGTCGCCCGCGCGGGGACGATCAGAAGAAGGACGGAGCAAACCAGCAAGCACGTGCTCTGCAACCGTGTCATGGGGCTCTCTTTCTCGTGAAATCGGCGACCAAACGCCACCGCGATCCGTAGGTTCATCGTCGATATCCGCGCTCACCACGACGACCATCGACGCCTGATCGTACACCAGCCCGCGGGCGATCGCCACCGGTTGCAACCCGGCCGCCGCGTACAATTAGCATAATCATTGTACATCTGAATATATGAGGCAATAAATACTTTGAAATTTTTCAAGCATGTGCAGATTGATAAATAGTTGCCTACAAAGAGGAATGTGGCCCAGCCGCTCTCGGCCGTCCCACACTTTCCCTTTTGCGAGGAGTTATATTAGTCGGCCAGGGGTCAGGCCGGGGCACTTGGTCCGCACAGCGGACCCTACTGGGAGGCATCGACCTGAAAACCGGGCTAGAGCGCCGAACAGTCGGATGGCCCACCCTTGAGGCCCGCTCCGGAAGAACCCCCTCTACCCCCCCTTCGTAAGGGGGGAAAAGAAGCACGCCCGCCCCCCTCAGTTTTCCCCCCTTGCAAGGGGGGGCTCGACTCAACCGTGCGGCGCTCTAGTCGCCCAGGGGCCAGTTCGCCCCCAGCGCCTGACGCTGGAGCGCGCCGAGCCGGTCGATTCCCGCTTCGGCCAGGTCGAGAAGGGTCTGGAGCTGGCTCCGCGAGAAGACGCCTCCCTCGCCGGTGCCTTGCACTTCGACCAGGCCGCCGGAGCCCAGGCGGACGACGTTGAGGTCGACCTCGGCGCGCGAATCTTCGGGGTAGTTCAGGTCGAGCACCGGTTCGCCATTGATGATGCCCGCGCTCACGGCGGCGATGCTGTCGCGCAGGATGGGCTGAGCAAGGTCCCCGAACCGTATCCGCACCAGATCGGCCACGGCGATGAACGCGGCGGTGATGGCGGCCGTCCTCGTGCCACCGTCGGCGTTGATCACGTCGGCGTCGACGTGAATGGTCCACGGCCCGAGCGCCCGGCGATCGATCACGGCCCTCAGGCCGCGGCCGATCAACCGCTGGATCTCGGTGGCCCGGCCGTCCCCGCCGCGGCGGGATCGTCCCGGAGTGCTCCCCGGCAGCATGGCGTACTCGGCCGTCAACCACCCCACGCCCTTGCCTTCGAGGAACGGCGGAACGGAGTCGGAAAGCTGCGCGGTGACCAGCACCGCCGTGGCCCCCGCGCGGAAGAGCACGCTGCCCGGGCTGTTGGCCACGAACCCGCGCTCGATCGTGACGGGACGAAGCTCGTCATTCTTGCGACCGTCGATTCTTGTCAGGGGCATGAGGGGCAAAACCTCTTGAGGTCATGCGCGCGCATGATGATTCTCTCGTTCGTCACATGCAAGCTCTATCGACACAAACTCATCTTTCTTTACCGGCATGCAGCAGCCAGGTCAGGAGTGCCATCTGGAAGTGCATCCGGTTGGCGGCCTGGGGAATGACGCGGCTCTGGGGGCCGTCGAGCACACCCGAGGTGACCTCTTCGCCCCGGTGGGCGGGCAAGCAGTGGAGGAAGATGGCGCCGGGGTGGGCTCGGGCCAGGAGCGCCTCGTTCACCTGGAAGGGCTTGAAGACTTCCCGGCGGAGATCGGCCTCGTGTTCCTGTCCCATGCTGGCCCAGACGTCGGTGTAGACGACGTCGGCCCCCTTCACCGCCTTCTTCGGGTCCGGCTCGATCTTGAGCGAGACATGGGGAAACCGGGCCTGGAACCGGCCGATGAATTCGGCGGGAAACTCGTAACCGGCGGGCGCGGTCAGCACGTACTCGACGTCCAAGAGCGCCGAGGCGAAGGCCAAGGACGAGGCCACGTTGTTGCCGTCCCCCACGAAGACCAGCTTCTTCCCCGCCAGGGGACCGCACTCTTCGAGGATGGTCACCATGTCGGCCATGGCCTGGCAGGGATGGGCGGTGTCGGAGAGGGCGTTGATCACGGGGATCGTGGCATGGTGAGCCAGTTCCTCGACGACCGACTGGGAGAACGTGCGCACGGCCAGAGCGTCGACGTACTGGCTGACCACCCGGGCGAAATCGGCAACGCTTTCTCGAACTCCCAGGCCCACGTCCTTGCCCCGGAGAAAGATCGAGTTGCCCCCGAGTCGAGCCATGGCCGCCTCGAAGCTGACGCGCGTGCGGAGCGACGGCTTCTCGAAGACGAGCCCGAGCGTCTGGCCCAGCAAGAGCGACGTCCTGTGGCCGCCCCTGTTTCCGCGCTTGAGCTGGATCGTGCGATCGACCAGGAAGGCGGCCTCGTCGGCCGAGAGACCGAAGAGGGACACGAAATGCCGGCAGCCGCCCCGGTCCGCCTCTTGTCTGGACGCATCCTGGGGGTCGACGGACGCCTCGCGGCGTGCCGCTTTCCTGGTTGATCCCGCCTTCGGCTTCGCCTCGGGCGTTTCTCTGTGGTTCTTGGCTTCAAGGTTCAAGCGACTGCCTCCCGGAGCACGTCCGCCAGGATGGCGCAACCTTCGTCGATCTCGTCGTCCGTGATCGACAAAGCGGGTAAAAGGCGGATGACATGACCATGAGTTGCATTGATTAGCAGTCGACGATCGAGGCAAGTGGAAACGACAAGGGTGGCATCAAACGTGAGGTCGACCCCGATCATGACGCCGGAGACGCGGACCTCGCGGATCCGCTCGGGAAGTTCGGCGCGAAGCGACTGGAACTGCTTGCGGAACCGCTCGCCGACGGCCAGTCCGCGCTCGAGCAGTCCGTCGTTCTCGATGGTCTCGATGGCCGCCAGTCCAGCCCGGCAGGCGATCGGATTGCCGCCGAAGGTCGACGCGTGCATGCCCGGTTTGAAAACCTCGGCCACGTGCGGCTGGGCGATCATCACCCCGGCGGCGATCCCGCCGGCAAGAGCCTTGGCGCAGGTGAGGATGTCCGGCTCGGCCGAGGTGTCGTAATGCTGATAGGCAAACCACTTCCCCGTCCGCCCCATTCCGGTCTGCACCTCGTCGAGGATCAAGAGCACGCCCCGCTCGTCGCAGAGCTGACGGAGGCCGGGAAGATAACCCGGGTCGGGCACATTGACCCCTCCCTCGCCCTGAATCGGCTCGACGAGGACCGCGGCGGTTTCGTTGTCCAGCACGCGCGCCACGGCGTCAAGATCGTTGTACGGCACGTACTGGAAGCCGGGCACCATGGGCTCGAAGCCGGCGTGATACTTGGGCTGGGCGGTCGCGGCGAGGGCGGCGAAGGTCCGGCCGTGGAACCCTCCCTCCATTGTCACGATCTTGTACCGCCCCTTGGGGTGTCCATGGGCGCGGGCCAGCTTGATGGCCGCCTCGTTGGCCTCGGCGCCGCTGTTGCAGAAGAAGCATTGCCCCGGTTTCAGGCTGCAACCCAGCGATCGCTCGGAAAGCGCCTGGGCAAACGCCCCCTGCGGCTCCATGTACCAGGTATTGGGCACGTGGATGAGCTGGCCGACCTGGTCGCGGACGGCTTCGACCACGCGCGGCGGGCAATGCCCCAGCAGGTTGCAGCCCCAGCCGGGGAAAAAGTCGAGGTAGCGATGCCCTTCCGCGTCCCAGATCCACGACCCCTCGCCCCTGACCAGGCAGACAGGAAAGCGCCGGTAATTGGGAATCACATACCGATCGAACTGGGCAATCGTGTCGGCGGAACTGGGATGGGCAGGATGAGCGTGGGCCAAGATCAACTCTCCGCGGGTAAGAAATCAAGGTTCCGTGAGGGCGGCCTCGATGGAACGTCGGCCGTTCCGGTCAGCGAACCAGGACCGGGCGGCGGACCTGGGGGGAAACACGGTCGCGATCAGGCTCGGTCTCGATCTCGGTGCCGACGCCGGTCTCGGTGAAGATTTCCAGAAGCAGCGAGTGCCGCAGCCGGCCGTCGATGATGTGGGTCTTCCGCACACCAGCTTCCAGCGACTTCAGGCAGGCCTCGACCTTGGGAATCATCCCCTTGTCGATCACCCCGCGGGCGATCAGGTCCCGGCACTCGTCGGGAGTCAGACCCGAGATCAGGCTGGAGGGTTCGTCGCGGTCCAGCAAGATTCCCGGCGTGTCGGTGAGGAAAACGAGCTTCTCGGCCGCGAGCGCCTGGGCGACGGCCGCGGCGGCCGTGTCGGCGTTGACGTTCAAGAGCTTGCCCTCCTCGTCGTCATCCTCGGCCAGTGACGGCAAGACCGGAACCACCCCGGCCAGACACAGGTTCTCGATCGGCTCGGTATCGACCTCGGTCACCTCGCCCACCCGTCCCAGGTCAACCAGCGCGCCGTCGCCGTCGCCGTCGGGAAGCATCAACTTTTTGCCATAGAGGCACTGGTGCGTCTTGTGATGCAGCCCCGACGCCCGGCCGCCAAACTTGTTGATGTGGCCGGCGATGTCGGCGTTGATCTCCTCGGCCAGCACGCGGGAGACGATCTCCAGCGTCTCGTCGTCGGTGTACCGTCGGCCCTTCACCCAGCGCGGGGTAAGACCAGCCTTCTCCATCGCCTGGGTGATCGCCTTGCCGCCGCCGTGCACGACCACCGGGCGCATGCCCACCGTCTGCATGAAGACGATATCCACCAGCAAGGCGCGCAGCGATTCGGCATTCTCCATGACCGATCCGCCCAGCTTGATCACGGTGAACCGTCCGTGAAACTTGCGGATGTAGCCCAGGGCCGCGATCAGGACGTCCGCCTTCTGGATCGCCTCCTCATGCACCGCTCTTTCCCCCGAAACAATCAGTACGCGGGCCCGGAATCAAGCAAACCATTATTTTTCTCGGCGATTGCCCGCTTGTAAAGTGGGATCACGCGTTCGCGAGCAAAAATCGGCGAGAGCGGCGGTTCGGTCGCGTCGTGACCTGAAGAAGCCAGACGCGACTTGGGAATGCCTGGCGGGCCGACTCGCGGCACAACCAGGCGCCGGTTGCAACGCGGAGCGGCACGGAGGGCAATCGATCGACGTGGGAGAAGATTCCTATCTTGTCTTGGATCAACATAAAATTGACAAAATTGGGATCTTGTCCCACGAAGGTCCCGTTCGACCGCCTTTGTTCGGCGCTGGTCTCATGACCCCGCCGGACGTCCGGTCC
>JBMFUH010000075.1:0-13736 GCA_049966735.1 Isosphaeraceae bacterium | reverse complement strand
AATATCCGGTCTGGATACAGAGCCAGGATTCCCTGCACATCGGCACGCATCCTCCAGGTTTGATCGCGCTGGAGTGTCTCTTGATCCGGACGATGGAGCATAACCCGGACCTGACGGATCTCTTGCTGCGCGTCATGCCCTGGTCGACGGCCCAGGGATTTCGCCAGCTCGAGAAGATGGACCGCAGGGCGATTCCTCGCGCCGATCGCGCCGCGCTCTACGCCGCGAGCCTGATCACGCTGTTGGCCTGCGCCGGGACAGTGGTGCCGCTTTACTTGCTGGGGCGGTCCGTGCTGCCGGCCCGCGCGGCCTGGGTTGCGGCGTCGCTCTGGCCGCTGGCGCCGGCCGCCATCCTGTTCCAGCCCGATGCCGACGCGGCCTATCCGTTTCTCTCGACCTCGGTGCTGGCCCTGGCGGCCTGGGCCACGGGCAATCGGGGAATCGCTCCGTCCGTGATGCTGGCGATTCTCTGTGGGATCGTCCTGGCGTTCGGCACCTTCTTCACGCTCGCCTTCCTGCCGGTCGGGCTGATCGTCGCGCTGGTGATTGTCTTTGCGCCTGGTGTTTCCAACGCGAGGAAAGCGGGGCTGATCGTGGCGATCAGTCTCGGCTTCGTGTCCTTGATCTCGCTGGGCTGGGTTCTGACCGGGGCCAATCCGCTTGTCATCTGGACCTGGAACCTGCGGAATCACGCCCGGTTTTACGTCGAGTATCCCCGGACGTATCTCGCCTGGCTGGCGGTCAACCCGATCGAGCTGTGCGTCGCGCTGGGCCTTCCGGCGGTGGTCTGGTGCGGCTGCGGCCTGGCTGGCCCGCGTTCCGTTCCCCGGAGCGCCTGGGCCACGCTGGCGGTTCTTGTGCTCTTGAACCTGATCGGCCGCAACATGGGCGAGGTGGCGCGGCTCTGGATGCTCTTTCTGCCCCCGCTCCTGACCGCGGCCAGCGCGGGCTTCTGTCGGCTGAAGGGAGGGCCCTGGAGCCTGGGAACCACGGCCGGCTTGCTGGGCGCGCAGACCCTGGCGCTCCAGACGCTGATCCAGGTGGTTTATCCTGTCTGATGAGCGTCAAAGAAAGACATGAGTCACCCTCACGCCCAGCTCGGTGTCGATGAGGACGAGTTCGCCGCGGGCGACGATGCGGCCGCCGGAGGTCAACTCGACGGGCTCTCGGCTGTGCCGCGAGAGCTCGATCACGTCGCCGGCCTTGAGGTCGGCCAGTCGCGAGAGCGTCAGGCTGACCCGGCCAAGCTCGACGGTCAAGGTCACGGGAACGTCGGTCGGTGAGGTGTCGGGTGAAGGAGTTCCAGGTCCTTGAGCATCGCTGGGCTTCGATTCGTTTTGATTCATCGCATGATCATTCCAAAGAGACAAGGCCTGACGGGGGCGTGGGTGGACCTCGCGAGGGCCGGCAAGGCGCAGCAGCCGGCCGCCGGACGCGGCGACCGGCTCGGCCGGGAACGACTGCGTTTGGTCGGAGTCGCGGAGCTCGCAGACCAGGGCGATCGGCCCGGCCGGGCTCCGCGGAGTTCCCGACAGCCTCGAGTCGGTGAGAGGGAGGACGCCCCCCTTGCGCAGTTTCATGAGCCCGCGGGGCATGAAGACGTTGCCGGCGATCGCCCGCCAGATCGAGGTAAGCTGGCCGGCCCGCGACGGCGGATCTCCGGAAATCGTCAAAGAACGCCAGGGATCGGCCGCGAGCAGGAGATGGACGGCCGGCTCGGGCAGCCAGAGCCGCGCCGTGCCGGTGGTTGATTTCAGGCGGACGGGCCAGCGGATCGTGGTGATCGCGCCCAGCCCGGTGGGGTCAAACGCGTCCGGGCCGACGCGGTCGAGGACAAGGTCCGAGCAAACTGAGACCGAGGAAGCGTTCCCTGGATCACGCGGCTGCCCAACGACCTCGCGGCCCAGCGCATCGAGGGCCCGGAGCACCAGATAGCTCCAGACGCCCCATTCGACGGGAGTGAGCTGGAGCCGGCTTTCGGCCAGCGGTCGATCGTAGCCGAGCAGGTGATCGACCAGGGCGTGAGCCAGGGGAACCTCCAGACCGAGGGCCAGACGGGTGCCGAGCCGGGGCCAGCGAATCTGGGCGATCAGTCCCGGCCGGAGCAGGCCCGAAGCCCGCGCGACGATCTCCGGCCTGCCCAGTTCCACGGCCCCTGTGAATTCGTGATGGAGCCAGTCCAGCCAGGGACGAGGCCGATCTTTCCCCGTCCACCGCGCCAGGCGCTCTTCGAGCTGAACCTGACGACGAGACAGGCGAGGCAGCCACGACCAGAGCGCGAGCGGCTCGTTGCCGTCGGCTGGCGGGCCGGGTTCGCTGCGACGCACGAGTTCGGGATCGGGGGTCATGGTTCCTAGACCGCGTTCAATCGACATCCCCGGCCTCCGCTTTCCTTGACGCGTACGCGGGATGGCTGGCCATGTCGGAGCGCTGGGCGACCAGTCGTTCCCAGGCCGCTCGGAGGAGAGTCGACTCCAGTTGGAGATGGCCGGGCGTCAGGTTTGTCTGCATGGCCATGATCGAGCGAATCCGCTTGGCGATGGGGTAGGGGACATGTTGCAAGGCCCAGCGAACGCGGAATGGCTCGGGTTCGGTGAGCAGCCGAGCGATCGACGTCAGCCCGCGCATCGCCAGCCCACGGCGGGGGCCGAGTCCCTTCTCGGCGCGAGCGATGGCAAGGTCCTTGCTGGCCCAGGTCCGGAGTTGCGGTTCGGCGGACCCGAACTGCTCGAGAAACCAGCCCTGGAGCCAGGCCTGGTGCGCCGCCCACACAGGCCGGCCGGCCAGCATCGTTTCGGGATCGCCCGCGAGCGTGGTCCTCGCCACGCCGATCGTCTGACAGAGGCGGTAAAGCAAGCGGGACGAAAGGCTCGACAGGGCAAAAATCACCGGAGGCTCAGCCGGTTGCGGCGGCTCGCCGCCGACCAGCCGCTCGGCCCAGAGGGCCAGTACCCACTCCAGGACTTCCGGGTTCGGGGGAGGGCCTCCCTCGAGATCGCCCGGGCGGAAGCCGAATGCGGTGGCGGCGGCAGCCCGGACTGGAAGGGGACCGTATCCGGCAACAACTCGCCTGACGGCCGGAGATTCCTCCTGCAACGCACGGACCCACCAGCTTGAATGAACTCGCCCTGGTTCGGCTCGGCATTGTGCGCGGTGTGATCTGGCGAGAATGGCCAGCGCCTCCGCCTGACCCAAGGTCTCACCCCCCTCTGAGATCTTCCGCAGCCGCTCTTGCCCGGCAGGGCCCAGGTGTTGCCAGGCGGAGTGCGGGGAAGGGCCTACCGAGGGAACGCCCCAGCTCCTCGCACAGAGAAAGAGCGCGAGATCGGCGTTCAACTCTCCCAGGGCTGGGTCCCTGGAGGGGACCTG
This sequence comes from Isosphaeraceae bacterium, assembly GCA_049966735.1. Lineage (GTDB taxonomy): Bacteria > Planctomycetota > Planctomycetia > Isosphaerales > Isosphaeraceae > Aquisphaera. The sequence continues at coordinate 10,367 of JBMFUH010000075.1, read as the reverse complement.
AGCTTTTTTGTGCGGCCCTTTCGGGGCATGGATTGGAGAAGCATCCGACCCGGTGCTAATGCTAAGGTCTCCTTATTCGTCGCGGGGAAGATTCTTGCTTATGGTGAGCGAATGCCCCGCATCGTTGATCTTGACCACATCGAATGCGGCGATGTGCAGCGAGTTGGTTGCATCGTCGACGAGTTCGAGAATCCTCGAAAGCCTGAGCGAGGCGCCCTGGAAGTGCAGGACGAGCCGGTCCGGCGTGAGCGTGTAAGCGAGGGTCATGGTCTGCTCCCTGGAGGAGCTGGCGCTCACGTCGGCCTGGCACCAGACCTCCTTGATCGCCCGGCCGATGTGGACGACCTCATCCAGGCGGAGCGGGGTACGGGCGAAGATCAGGCTGCGAAGCTGTCCGAGTCGGCGGAGGATCTCGCCGTCGTCGTCCTGCTCGAAGGCGATCTGCCCCTGGATGGCTCCGGCGCGGCTCTGGTCGAGCCAGCGGAGGGCCTGGTCCACGGACTGGTAAATCTGATCGGGCGTATATGGCTTGGCGATGTAATCGTCGGCTCCCAGGCAAAAGCTCTCGATGCGGTTCTCGGCCGCGATTCGGGCGGTGATGATGACCAGCGGGATCAGGCTTGTTCCCTTGGCCGACTTGAGGATCTTGCAGACCTCGTAGCCGTTGAGGTCCGGGAGCATGAGGTCCAGGAAGATGATATCGGGCGGGGATTGGGCGACGAGTTCGAGGGCTTGTCTGCCGTTGAACGCGGCATCGGTCTGGTATCCCCTCAATCGCAAGAGCATTCCCAGGAGCTTGTTGGCTTCGGGTTCATCTTCGACGATCAGCGCTCTGGGCATCTGACGTCCTCACGAAAATAGACAACGGGACCAGGAGGCCAGATCCGAACAGGTCAACTGGTCGGAGCTTGGCACTCTGGCGGCTAGGTCGAGGCCTCCTGGTAAGGAGCCATCGCCACGGATGGCTCGGCTGCGTCCTCGGTCGGGGAGCTGGCCCGGCGAGGGAGATGGATCGTGATCCGTGTTCCCTTTTCCGGGTTGCTCTCGGCCGAGATCCGGCCTCCATGCATGTCGACAAACTGCTTGGCGATGGACAGGCCCAGGCCGAGCCCTCGCTTGTTGAACCCGAAGTCGCCGGAAGAGTGGCGGCTGGGATCGAACTGGGTGAAGAATGGCTGGAACAGGTGCTTGAGCGCCTGCGGTTCCAGGCCCACACCCCGGTCGAGGACATCGATCACGGCCTCATCGTCGTCGCCCAGGCGCGCCGACAGCTCGATCTCTCCTCGATCGGGCGTGAACTTGATGGCATTGGTCAGGAGGTTGATCAGCACCGCGCTGATCTTGTCCGCGTCGATCTCGAAGGTGCCCAGATCCGGCGACACCGCGAGCTGAAGCTGAAGCTGCCGTGCATGGACAAACGGGTGAACCTGCTCGGCGACTCCGCGAATCATCTCGGCCAGGTCGACGGGGCTGCGCTGGAGCGTGCGACGGAAATCCTCGGCGCGGAGCAAGGTGAGCATGTTGGTGACCAGCCGCGACAGTTGCCGGCCGCTGGTGGTGATCTGGCGAAGGATTTCCCGCTCGTCCTCGGCCCGGTTGGGATTGGCCAGCTTGAGCAGCTCGGTCAGCCCCAGCACCAGCGTGATCGGCGTGTTGAACTCATGACTGGCTACCTCGATGAACGCCGTCTTGAGCTGGCCGGCCCGGGCCAGCTCTTCGTTGGCGTGGAGCAGTTGCACGTTGGCCGCCTGGAGCTCGGCGATCAACCGCTTGCGCTCGGCCAGCAGATCGTACTGCTCGGCGGCCTGGCGGATGATGCCTTCCAGCTCCACGGTGTCCCATGGCTTCAAGATATATCGAAAAATATGACCTTCGTTGACGGCGTTGATCACGGCCTGAATATCGGCGTAGCCGGTGAAGAGCATGCGGATGGCGTCGGGTTGGAGCCGCCTGGCCTGGCTCAGGAACGCATCGCCTTGCATGCCGGGCATCCGCTGATCGGAGAGGATCAGTTGCACCTCATGGTCCCCCAGGAGCGAGACTGCCTGGGCGCCCGTGGTGGCCGTGAGAACCCGGTACGTGCGATGAAACTGGTGCCTGAGGCTTTCCAGCACGTCCACTTCGTCATCGACAATCAATAGCGTATGCCGCCTCTTCTCCATCCGGATCGCTCCGAACCCACCTCAACTCTGGCGTCGCCCCGCCGGCCCCGGCCCCGCTTCGTCTCACGACGATCGGTTTTCGACACCCTGCCGCGATCCAGATTCACCGGAAGCTTCACCTGCAGCAGATCTCTTCAGGAACGGACAGGGCAACTTCCGGCACACTTTCATCATACGGTACCAGGTGGGCTAGTGGTTGGGAATTGTTGCTCCCGATGACAATCGCCCTGGCGTTCAAGTTTATCTATTTTATCTATTGTTGCAACTTCTCAGGGAAACTCCTGCACGTGTGGATCATATCTGGAGATCGAGGGGAGCCTGCGCCTCGGCCAATCGCTCGGGGCTTGCCTTGATGTGGCGGACGTCCGCCTCCAAGGCCGAAAGCCTTTGTTTCAGGCTGGCAATCTCCTCGACAAGCTGTTCTCGCTCGCGGGCGCTGGTTTCCAGCCGGTCGTACTCGGCGGCAGCCTGGCGAACCGCGACGAGCAGGTCTTCAGGCTGCCAAGGCTTGCGGACAAACTGGAAGATATGGCCCTGGTTGATCGCGGCGATGACCGATTCCAGATCCGCGAAGCCCGTGAACAGCATCCGGATCGCCTGGGGATAGCGAGCTTTCAGTTTGGTCAGGAGCTCGACCCCCGAGATCAGCGGCATCCGCTGATCGGACATCACGATGTGGACTTCCTCCTGCTGCATGATCTGATACCCGTCCTCGGCGCTGTGCGCCTTGAGGACCCGGAACTCGCGGCGCAGCAGGTCATGCACCGAGTCACAGACATTGGGCTCATCATCCACGATCAGCAAGCAGTGCTTGGTTCTCGCCATGGTCCAGAGCGATACTCCTTGGGCGTAGGGGCGTGGGACACCAGAATGTGCGATCAACCAATCATCATCCGGTCCGGATCACCGCGTTCCGGCTCGAGGGGCGACATCGGCTCGCCCCCCCGGCGGGCGGTACGCCCATGGTCCAGAATGATTGATTCTAACACGTTGTTCTCGTTTGGTCATGCGGGGCGAGAGGTAGAAAATGGTGATTTCGGACCGGGGGGCGAGCTGGGGCGCTGGGGCAGGAAGATCCGGAAGCAACATCCCTGGCCGGGAATGCTGTCGAGCTCGATCCTGCCGCCGTGGCCGGTGATGATACCGTGAGTGATCGCGAGCCCCAGCCCTGTCCCCTCGCCCACGGGCTTGGTCGTGAAGAAGGGGTCGAACAATCTCTCGCGGTGCTCCGGGTCGATTCCCGGGCCATTGTCGCGCACCGAGATCACAACCCAGGGACCGGAGAGCCGGCCCTCGACCTCGATCCGGCCCCCATCCTGTCGTCCCGTACTCTCGATCGCCTGTAGCGCATTGATCAGCAAGTTGAGCAAAACCTGGCCAATCTGGTCGGGAACACACTCGATCCGGATCACGTCGTGAATGGCGACCGCGACGTCGATCCGTTGGCGCTTGAGCCGGCCCCGCATCATCTCCAAGGCGCTTTCCACCAGGTCCGTCAGGGAGACGGACTCCCACTTGGGAAGGGAGGTGCGGGCCAACCCCCTCATCTTTTCGACGATGCTGGCAACGCGTTTGACGCCGGTTTGGGTCCGTTCGATCATCGGGCCGAGGTTGCCGCGCACATACTCCCAGTCGATCTCGTCGACCAGCTCGTCGATCCGCCGCAGGGTCTCGTGTTCCGTCCGTTCCAGCGCCGGCCTGGTCGACTCGTAAAGCTTGACCAGGTCGACCAAGCCCGCCACTTCACGCTGAAGCACGACCAGGTTGTTCAGCACGTAGGCCAGCGGATTGTTGATCTCGTGGGCGACCCCGGCACTCAACAGGCCGATCGACGCGAGCTTGTCGGTATGAGCCAGCATCGCGCGCATCCGCTGCCGCTCGGTCTGATCGCGAATCGAACCGATGTATTGAGACTGGCCGTCCATCTCCACGGCCGAGAGCGAGAGTTCCAGGGGAAACTCGCTGCCGTCTCGCTTCCGTCCGGTCAGCTCGACGGTCTTCCCCACGACCGGCGAGAGCGGCATCGACTGGTCGGCGGATCCTTTCGCGTCGTTTGGGGCCGCGGCGGGAATCAACAGCTCCAGGGGCCGGCCGAGAATCTCCCGAGACTCGTAGCCGAAGATCTTTTCCGCGGCGGGGTTGAACAGCGTGACACGGCCCTCGCCATCGGCGACGACGATCCCGTCCAGGCTTGCTTCCGCGAGCCGGCGGTATCTCGACTCGGACTCGGACAGGGCCCGATTTTTCAGCTCCATCTCCTGGGCGTTCCGCATCTGGGCCGAGGCGAACTCCCGACGCGTCCGCTCCAGCGCCTTGCGTTCGGTGATGTCGCGGAAGATCGACAGGACCGCAAGCTGATTGCCGAAGTGAATCGTCGAGGACGTCACCTCGACGGGAATGAGTTTGCCCCCTTTGGTGCGGTGCATCCCCTCACAGGTCAACCGCCCTTCCTGGAGCTGCCTTTTCAGCCGCTCGGCAAATCCGGCCGCGAACTCGGGCACGTCGATCTGGCTGGTGTTCAGGCCGATCAGCTCGTCCCGAGTGTAACCCAGTTGTCGGCAGGCCGCCGGGTTGGTGTCGAGTATGTTGCCGTCCTGATCGTGCACGAAGACCGCATCGTCAATCCCGTCGAAAAGAGCCCGGGCGCGTCGCTCGGATTCCACGAGCGCGGCCTCGGTCTCCTTGCTTTGCGAGATGTCCGTGACGAAGGCATACAGGCCCAACGGCTTGCCGGCGTCGTCGCGGAAGACGTCGACCACGAGCTCCACCGGGACGACGCTTCCGTCCTTGCGGCGGTACTTCTTCATCAGACGCTTGTTCATGCCGGTGGCGAGGATATCGGCGTGATATTGCCGCGTGAGATCCTGTGAATCTTCCGCCGTCAGCTCGAGGATCGACATCCCCACCAGCTCGTCGACGGAATAACCGACCAGTTCGCCAAACGCGCGGTTGGCGCTGAGGACCCGTTGATGGACGCCGACCACCGCGAAGGGCTGCGGACCGGTTTCCAGAAGGCGGCAGAGCCATCGTGCCTGGAGCATCCCCGATTCAGTCGGTGCATCCAGTTCCCTGCCGACGCTGACCGAAGCCCCCGTCGCCCCGACAACCGGTTGATCGGCGGACACATCGCGTATGCTGGAAGAGGAATTCACAAAGCGCCTCGATCGAGTTGTCGAACCCGCTTCACCTCTATGAAGAAAAGTATAACCCCCGACCAGACCAGCATCGACGGGCCGTCGCGCATTTGGACAGACTGGCTTATCTTGGCCTGCTTGTGGCTCGGACGTCACGACGGCGACGGATCGGTCTGCCGAGCCGGCCGGCGTCATGCTATCCTATCGGCCGACTCGCTCCCGGCGCGATGCCGGCCCATCGAAGGGAAAGTTCGAAAAAACCCGTCAGGAAACACAACCTGGACATGCCTTCATTCCATTACCACGTTTTTGTCTGCGGCAATGTTCGAGAGCCCGGCCACAAACGGGGATGTTGTGACCCCGAAGGCCGCCAGGCGCTCCGCGACGCGTTCAAGGTCGAGCTCAGGAAAGCCGGGCTCGGCGCGCTGGCCCGAGCCAATCACGCTGGTTGTCTCGATCAGTGCGAGCATGGCCCGACCGTCGTGATCTACCCTCAAGGTATCTGGTACGGCAAGGTCACGCTCGCGGATGTCCCCCGGATCGTCAGCCAAACCATCCTGCAAGGGCAGATCCTGGACGATCTCCTGATTCCGGAAAGCTGTCTCAACAATCCAGACTGTCCCCATCGACGCGGCGGACCGGGACAAGCCAGATGACGGTCGCTGCCTGGCAAGACATGCATTCATGACGACCGTCCTTCTAGGTTGGGAGCTTGGTGGCGGGCTCGGGCACGTGGGACGGCTGGTTCCAGGCGCTCTAGATCCAGTCGCTGTTCTTACCCAGCACCCAAGCCCTTGACGCCGCTTGAGCCAGTTCGCTTTACGCCACAAAGTGCGTTTGTGCGCGATCCGAGAATTCTCGAAAGTCGTAAATTCTTGATTTACTGAGACATCAGGCTAAAAACATACGTACAGTCTCGTCTGCGGCCCGAAACACGAGGTAAAATATAGGTAGGATAGAAAAAAGGAGATATTGTGCATTATGCCTGGCGCGCAGCCACCCATGACTGCACGGAGAGTCCTTCAACCGCCCACTGCCCACGCGGGATTCGGGAATCGGAAATGCCTGCTACTGCCTTCTCGTCCCACTCCCTCCCCGCTCAAAACGACCCCATCGTACAGCAGTGTACAAACGCTGGAAAAACACGAAAAAAGTGCCATTTAGTGCCACTTTCGGGAGGGCCAGAATCACCCTTCGGGTCGCCGATCGCACGCCATAAGCCATGTCAGGATCGTCACTTGGCGTGCTTATGCATCCACCCATCGGCATCGAGAACCCGACGTGCCGCTTTTCAGGCCAGAGTGCCACATCAACGATCGCTGATTGTACAGTATCGCGAGCCGGCCGCCAAGGACCAAAATGTGAACAGCCAAACACTAAGAACGAAACACCAAACCCCAAACACGGATTCGACAGTTGGGTGACAAGACGATATCATAGAATGAGTCGGCCAGACTCGCCCGCGCCGAGGTGGCCGATGCCTGTTTTCTCGAATTCTTTGCCTGCCGAGATCGGGCCGGGGGGAGTAGCCTGGCTCGCCGACAGCCTTAATCACGGAGTGAGACGATCACCCTCATGCGACTCACGGTGCTCAAGAGCAAGCTCCATCTGGCGACGGTGACACGGAGCGATTTGCATTATCACGGCAGCCTCACCATCGATCCCGATCTCATGGATGCAGTCAGTCTTTTGCCGTACGAGGCAATTCTCGTCAGTAATGTTGCAACCGGACACAGAGCCGAGACTTATGTCTTGCCTGGCGTGCGAGGCACGGGTGCGATCGAACTCAACGGCGCGATGGCCCGGCTGGGATCGGTGGGAGATCGGGTCATCGTGATGGCGTTTGGCGAATTCGAACCGGAGGAGCTGGAGGGGCACCAGCCCCGGGCTGTGGCCCTGGACGAGCGCAACCGCATCGTGGAGCGGATCGACTATTCCCCGGTGGGGCGGGCGTGCGATCCGGGCCCCCTGGACGCGATTCGGACGAACGGCAGAGGCTCGATCCTTGAGCATGGCGCGGTCGGTCCGGAAGCGGGACGAGGAGGATGACTCGCCCATGCGACAGGTCTTGTTCACCATTCCGATCTTCGGCGGCATCAAGGTCTTCGGCTACGGTACCATGCTCGTCCTGGCCTTCGTGGGCTCGACATGGATGGCCACCTGGAGGGCCCGCCGCGAGAAGCTCGACCCGGAGATCATCCTCGACATGGCCTTCTGGATCTTCTTGATTGGCCTGGTCGGCGCCCGGCTCTTCTACTGCATTCAATACTGGGGCAGAGACATCAAGAGCCTGCTGGAAGTGATCCAGTACTGGAAGGGGGGGATTGTCTATTACGGAGGCATCCTGGGCGGGGTCACCGCATTCTTTGTCTATCGACATTTCCGGCCGTTTCCCTTGCGCCCTTATCTCGACGTCATGGCGCCGGCGATCATGGTCGGAACGCTCTTCGGCAGGCTGGGTTGCTTCCTCAACGGCTGCTGCTACGGCGACGTGTGCAACGTTCCCTGGGCGGTGCGGTTTCCCAAGCCTTCCGTGGCCTGGCACGATCAGTGGCTGAACGGCTTGATCCCCCCTGATGCCACCTATTCTTCGCCGCTGCACCCGACCCAGCTTTACTCCTCGTTCGACTCGCTGGTGATCATGATCCTCCTCCTGGCTTTCTATCCCCTCCGCCGACGCGATGGCGAGGTTTTGGGCCTGCTGATGGTCACCTATCCAATCACGCGCTTCCTGATCGAGTATCTCCGCAATGACGAGGGTGTCTTCTTCGCCGGGATGACCATTTCCCAGAACATCAGCATCGCGCTCTTCCTGGGCGGACTGGCTTACTGGTTGTGGCTATCGCGGCTTCCTCGGACTCGGCTTGTCGACCACACGGACCGATCCGATGTCGGCAAGGCTATGCCGGCTTCGGCCGCATCGTGAGCCGGAGCGTTGCCAGGACCGGTCCTTGGCGAGCATGGTATGAGTCTGGCTCTGCTTTCACGGCACGGGGATATGGTCGAGAATCCGGCTCAGGAGGTCATCGGCCGAGAGTCCTTCGGCATCTGCCTCGTAGCTGACCATGATCCGGTGTCGCATGATATCACGGGCGAGGCTCTTGACGTCGTGCGGGGTAACATAATCCCTGCGCGAGAGCAGGGCGTGTCCTCGTGAGGCACGGATGAGGGAGATGGTGGCTCGTGGGCTGGCCCCCAGCTCCAGGAGCGGGGCCAGGCCCAGTCCGTAAGCCGCGGGGTCGCGGGTCGCTCGAACGAGGTCGACGACGTATTCCTTGATGGCCGTGGCGACCCGGATCGATTCGGTCAGCCTGCGAAACGCCAGCACGTCCGCGGGACTGAAGAGCGGCGGCTCGTCACCAGTCCACGACTCGGTGTGCGAGGCCTCGGTCACGCTGGGGAGTTCGAGCATCGCCAACTCCGAGGAGCGATCGGGGTAGCCCACCACCAGTTTCATCAGGAAGCGATCGAGCTGGGCCTCCGGCAGAGGATAGGTTCCTTCGTGCTCGATCGGGTTTTGAGTGGCCAGGACCCAGAAGGTCTCGGGCAGAATGATCGTCTCGTCACCGACAGTGATCTGCCCCTCCTGCATGGCTTCAAGGAGGGCGCTTTGGACCTTGGCCGGGGCCCGGTTGATCTCGTCGGCCAGGAGCACGCTGGTGACGATGGGCCCGGGCCGAACGTCGAAAGTGCCGGTCGCGGGCCGGTAAATCTGGGTTCCCGTGAGGTCCGCCGGCAGCAGGTCGGGAGTGAACTGGATCCGGCGAAAGGGAAGCGCGAGTGCCTGGGCGAGCGATCGCACGGCCCTGGTTTTTGCCAGCCCCGGCACTCCTTCGATCAGCACGTGGCCGCCGGCGAGCAGCGCGACGACCAGCCGGTCCAGCAGGGGGCGCTGGCCCACGACCAGGCGCTCGAGCCGCTCGATCAGCCGCTCGAGCCCAGCCTGGGCGGAGCGGATGGAAGCATCGTTGTGCGAGGGACCGTCGGTTAGCATGAAGCGGCGTTGCCCTCGCACATTTGGGTTGGCTGGGTTCAGGACTTGGAGGCGCGGCGGCGTTCCATCAGTTTCCGGAGGATCTCGTTGGCGGCGTCGCTGCTGTCCTTGAAGGTCTGATTGGCGGCCGGAGTTCCTGGGCCTGTCTTGGCCTGACCTTTCTGGGACTTCTTGGCCACGTAAAATGGGTTGGACGGATCCATGAACTCATCTTCGAGGCTTTTCTCGTTTTCGTCCTCTTCCTCTTGGTCTTCCTCGTTTTCCTCTGGCTCCTCGTATTCCTCGGCCGGGCTCTCCTCCTTTGCCTCCTCCTCTTCCGCGCTCTGTCGCTCATATTCGGAGTCGTCCGCGACCGAGGGAGGCTTGTTCGGCGGCGGGGATGGTGCTTGCGCGTCCTTGAACGCCGTGATGGTGATCGTATCACCACCGTAAACGGCTGCTGGCTGATCTGGCGACAACGTCGTGCTTTCGCCCAGCAACCAGGAGTCGATGTCGTCCGTGGAAACATCATCCGGCGAGGCTTTAGGCTTGGCCTGCACGGGCGGGGCGGCCTGGACGCTTGTCGCCGCCGGTCTGGGAGCAGCCTGCGCGGGGGGCGGTGCGTCGGTGATCGAGACGGCGAACGTGAGTGGACCGACCTGGACCAGGTCGCGATCCTTGAGCTTGTAGGCCTCGGTTGTCAGGGCCTTGCCGTTGACCAATGTTCCGTTTCGGCTGCCCAGGTCGCGGACCTGTACCGCCGTGGAGCTGATCTCAAATTCCGCATGCTCGCGGCTGACCTGCTCGCTGTTGGGCCTGAGGTGGCATGTTTCACCGCGGCCTATCTTGAACTTGGGGCCAGCCAGAGGGATTACCTTACCCTCGGGCTTGCCCCGGACGACGATCAGTTGAACTTTCATGGATACCGTCCTGACCAGAGCGGTCAACAACGATGATAGCCCGCGTCAACTCATACTACACGACCCCAGGAAACACGCAAAGCTGAAGGGCGCGAGAAGTCGCCGCGAGCACGGCCTCGTCCCGCACACTCGACTTCACCGCGCGACAACTAGCAGCCAGTGAAAACACCATGAATCG
>JBMFUH010000074.1:0-13797 GCA_049966735.1 Isosphaeraceae bacterium | reverse complement strand
ATCTGTTCCTGCCGCTCCTCTACGGCGAGGCGTCGGAACTGATTGACCAGTACGTTTCCGCTTTCGAGAAAGTCTGGGCCCACCGATCCGAACTTGCCTCGCAGCGATCGTAGGGCCGGTCGGCGTGGCGTGGGACGAGATTACAATCATGTCGTTATATTTCATTGAAAAGCGCCGAGATTGGGATCTTGTCCCACGGGTTTGTTTACCAGGGCTCCGCCCAGATATTACGGAGAGACGTCTTCCGCCCGCAGACCATCGATGTGGACCAGGTTGCCGGCTGATCGCGGGTTGTGATCACCGCGAACCGTGATCCGTAGCGTGTGCTTGCCCGGTGTCGCGAGTTCTTGGCGAAAGACGCACACGCCCCAGACGTCGTCGGAGCAATACGTGTCGACCAACCGCGCCGGGCCATCGTCGATCTTGACCTCGGCCCGGCCGCAGTTGTCGCCGAGCTTCGAGAACCAGAGGATGCGCTTGCCCTTGAAGGTCAAGGCGAGTTCCGCTCCGCGAACACCAGATACGGAGATCGTCTCGGTATGAGCCGGCTGCAAGCCGGTCTGGCGTCGCCAGGCTCCTCGGTAATGGATGACCGGATCTTGATCGTCGCACACGCTGGATCGCCGCGCGGTCTCGCCGACCGCCTCGGCTGGTGACGACGCGTTCCCCGCGCCGTCCACGGTCCGGATCTGATACCGGGCGGCCAGATCGGCGCCGGCGGAGTGGTCGAAGTAATAGGTTCCCTTGGCCAGCCTGTCAATCGGCCGGCCGTCGCGGACGATCTCGTAGTAGGAGATCCAGTTGTCATCGGTGCCCGGGCTCCATTGCATTTCGACTCCGGGATAGCCCATATTCTCGGCCCATCGCTTGGAGACGTTGTGTGGAGCGGTCGGCGGCTGGCGATCGCGCGTGCTGCCGGGGTGAAGAGGCAGGTTCAAGTAGATCAGTTCACCGGGGAGCATCCGGTCGATCGTGATCCCGTGCTCCATCAGCTCGCGGCCCCTGGACGTGGCTTCACGTTCAGACTCCTGGAAAGTGATCGAGTAACGCGCATCCTCGATCAGACCCTTGGGGTAGATCTTCACGCCTCGGGTCGCGGGCCGCTTGGGAATGATCAGCCCTCGCAGCCGATCTCCGCTCAGGCGCTCGAAATACATGGTCGGGTCGTCTCCCTCGATTCTGGGCCGGTAGACCTTGACCCAGCGGCCGACGACCCCCTGTGCGGCGAGGTAGTGGTAGATGTCAAAAAGCTGGCGCAGGCCCTCGAGCTTCGCCTTGTCCCACGTGTCGCCGGTGGTCATGATCGCGCAGCAGAGCAGCCCCCGCCAGGTGGCCTGGTCGTAGTGATCGGGGTTCCAGGCGTCGCCGTTGTCTTCCAGCTTGTCGGGAGGGAACAAGAGCGACGCGTAGTAATTGCGGAGGATGCCGATGGCGGCGTCGCTGAACTGAAGCATCGACGAAAGCCTCACGTAATCATACCCAGCCTCGTTTCCCCCGCCGTTGACCGACTGGAACGACGATTTCGGGTAGGCGTCGAGGAAGCCGCGGATGATCTCGCGGAGGCCCTGGTCCTGGCCCAGAAGCACGGTGTCGTCGCCGTTCCTGGGCGAGGTTGGAGTGCTGTCGTTGCGCCAGGCGAAATCTCCCCAGCGGTCGTGAAAGTCCTTGAGCTGCGCCTTGATGTGGGCGACGACCTCCGGGCGGGACATGTCCAGCGTGTCGCCGAGCAACCAGTCGGGATGTTCGCGGGCGACCTTCGACTGGCGATCCACCGTGTAGAGAAACGCATAGACGAGCTGGTGCATGCCGTACTTACGCAGGTACCGGTTGGTCGTGCCGAAGTCGGGCCCGTTCCAGTCGCCGGCCCGGTCCCACCAGCCCCAGTCGCGATGATAGACGTCGCCACCCACCTCGCGCATCAGATCGACGATGCGGAAGACCTTGGTGAACTGGCTGGCGACGTCGCTCCGACCGCCCACCCAGCTCACACCCGGCTTGCCCCAGCCCGTCCCCTTGTACCAGTAGCCGAGCATGGGCACAGCCGGGAACCAGCCCTGGCGCGTGTAATCCCAGAGATAGCGATACTGCCAGTCCAGGAGCTCGTTGCCGGCGTTATCGAGATCGTCCCGGTAGAGTGCGACGAACGCCCTGGGAGTGGTGACCGACTGGCCGGGCGAGAGCGATTGCTTGTGGCCGGCCACCCGCAGCGAGGCACGAATGGCGCCATCGCTCCCCATCGTGAAGGAAGACGCCCAACGTCCCATATAGTCCCAGCCGATCACCAGGCCGTCCTTGCTCTGGCGATCGAAGAGGGCGTACCAGGGCGCATAGCTGGAGGAAGCCATGCGATGCCCGCCCGGCTGGCCCAGGCCCTCGTTGCCGACGTTGCAGACGAGGCCGGTGATCCGCACGTGACCCGCCCGGAGTGCGGTCCACTCGCGAACCGCGTCCTGCTCGGTGTGAGGATGCTGGGTGGCCGGGGCGACGAACGGCGTGTGCGTGGCGTTGTCTTCCTTGAACTTCCAGGTTCGACCATCCTCGTAATAGGTCAAGTCATGCCACATTCCTTTCTCGAGGTAGCCATAGCGCCAGCCCGATTTGCCCTGCTGACCGCTGAACTCCCGCGATGCCACATGCGTCTCGCCCCCTTCATAGCGAATGGTGGGATCGAAGTGGGTCGTGTCGAAGCCGATCTCGCCGTGCTTGTTCACGACGAAACGGAGGCGATCTCCTGGGGCCACAACAACTTTCAGATCGAAGGGCTTCCGGTCGTCCGGACCTTTGCTGTGCTGCCAGCCTTGAGCCGGCCAGATCGGCTTGTCGTTGAGGGTGATCCGGGCATCAATGCCGTCACCGCCCGAGGAACGGCCGGCCGGAGCCGGAAAGGGATCGTAGGAGTCGAACCGGCGCGGTTTTCCGGGGGTCAAGTGCTCGGTCTTCAAGACCCAGCATCCCGGCTGGTTCTCGGCGCCGGTCATCCAGTGGAAATCGAGCGTGCCTGGCTCGGAACCGAGCTTGGCGTCGACGTTCAAAAACCGCGGCTCGACGAGCCGAACCGGTGATGCCCCGATGTTCTTGACGGTCATCCATTCCCGGATCACGCTCGTTCGGGGGAACACGACGTAGTGCTTGGTGACGGCAAGCGGTCCGCGGGAGCAAGTCAGCTCCAGCTTCAGCTCGCCTTGTTTCAGCTTTCTAGAACGCGCCGAGTCCAGCTTCCACAGCCCACCTCCGCGCACGCCGACAACCAGCTCGGCGAGTTCGTCAACCACCAGACCGGCTGGCATCATCTCGCGGCCGCTCACCTTGTTCTTGAAGCCGACGGCCAGAAGTCGACCCTCGCGCAAGGCGATCACGTTCTCCATGGCGGCCGTACCGATGACCCAGCGGCTTGCCTGACCGCGAACGTATGCGTCGTCGCTGGTCAGGTTCATGCCTGCTTCCTGACCGAGCGCGACACGCCCGGCAAGCAGCGCGCCCAGGGAGACGGTAAGCAGAGAAACCGCGGCAGACGCCGATTTCCCGCGTATCACTAATGCAAACATGTTCATAATCATCTGTCTCGTTGTGAAGGAAGTTCCGGTTCTCAGCGCGACGTCACGGGGCCCAGCGCCTTGTCGGGCCAGAAGGGTTGCTCGGGCGCAGGGGCGCGGTCGGCCGCGGGGGGGAGCGAGGGCAAGAGGGCGTGCGGCTCGGTCTGGTACCAGTAGACCGTGCTCGAGAACTGGAGCGTGTTCCCCTTTCTCGAGAACTCGCGGCGGAAAACCGGGTCTTCATGCTCGCCGAAGCCGATCGTCACCCGCAACGATTTCTCGAAGCTGATGGCGTCGTGCAGGAAAAACCGGTACGCGACCGCCCCCTTCTGGAACGGGAAATAACCGGTGAGCGGAAACTGGCTCTCGGTGGGAGGGAAACCCCAGCTAAAGCCGAAGGAGTCTTCCATGCCCTGGAACTCGATGGAGGGTTTGTTCTCACCGTCGACAAAAAACTTCTCGTTCTGGTCGACGGGGTACTCGGGACGCCCCGGAAGACGAACCGTCGCGTTCCAGCCGATGAGCTTGCCGCGGCCCTGCGCCTCGAGGGCCAGATAATCGCGCTGGCCCAGGAGTAAGGCCTCCTGGCGCCAGGCCGCATGGAAGTAGCCTCGATTGTCATCGACTTTGCCGAGCGTCCGATACATCACGTAGCTGTAGCAGGGCATGATGCGCCAGAGTTCCTGTCCGGGCGAGAGCGGGCCGTCGTAGACCAGCTCGACCCGTGCCGAGCGGCGAAACGGCATGGGGAAGTAGCAATTGAACCCCCTGCGCTTGTTCACGAGCGCGGTGTTCACCTCCTCACGCAGACCTGCCGGGTCACAGAAGAAGTCGACCAGCGGCACGTTCACGCTGGGAGTCGCTTCATCATCCCAGAACATCTGAATGGCCAGCTCACGATCGAGTTTCTTGAAGGGCGCGCCGACCTGGCTGTTGGGCACCGCGAAGTGGATCATCGTGATCTGGGCCGGGCCCTTGATGTCGGCGACAACCACGCGCTTCGAGGTGTTGAACCGGGCGGAAAGCGCGTTCTCGATCCAGAGCGCGTTCTCCGCCTTCGTGCGGCCAGGCTCGAGCCGGTCCAGCTTGTCTAGACCTGGAACCTGCGCGCGGGCAGAGACAGTGCTGAAGACACACAACGAGAGCACGGCGCGGCAGATGCCGGCCGGAAGCATGCGACGCCAGCGAATACTCATGGCAATCATCTCCGTTTCCCAAAGGGCAGCGGACGGCCCCCTCGTCGCCCGTAAGTGATCTCAGTCAATCTTGACCTGTTGGGTCGCCAGCAGCCGGACGGGCCCGATCAGACCGGAGGGAACGAGCGCGTCTCCCTTTTTCCAGAGCCGCCAGGTCGTGAAGGTGAAACGGCCCGTCGGGCTTGGCTTTCCTTCGGTCAACCAGCGTGGCCAGGCCTTGAGCGTGCCGTTGGGATTGCGCTCGCTGTCCTCGGGAAGCTGTTCGTCCCCGATCATCCGGTTGATCCAGAGGTTCACAACCTTGACTTCTAGACTGTTCTTTCCGGGCCGCACAAAACCGGTGACGTCCACCAGGAACGGCGGCTTCCAGAGAATGCCCAGGTTCTTGCCGTTGACCTTGACGTGGGCCATCACCTCGACCTTGCCCAGATTCAGGTAGAGCCGGCGGCCATGGCCCGGTATCTCGGCGGAAAGCGAAAACTCCTTGGTGTAAACGGCCGTTCCCGAGTAATACTTGACACCGGCGTCGGCATGGTCGGACCACGACATAAGCCGATCGAAGGTCGTCTTCTCGGGTGCTCCCCAGCCCGGCGAGAAGGCCACGTCCCAGGGGGCGTTCAGTTCCAGCGGCTTGGGGAGGCTGGAGATGTCGACGGTCTTCTTTCCGGCCGAGGTCAGCTTGAGCTCGTACCGTCCCGGTTTCCAGGCCTCCAGGAGCAAGTGGCCCGCCGGATCGCGGTGCAGCTCGGCGATGTGCTCGGAGATCGGCGAGCTGGCCAGGACGATCGTTTCCGGGTCGGTTCCCTGGGCCTTGGCAAGCTGGCCGTCGATGGTGTAGTCGACGATCACCGTCTTGACCACGCCGAAGGCCGGGTCGTCGCCTTCGGCAAGCCGGGCTACCTGGAAGCGGTCCGCGCCGGCATCGACAATCTGCTGCACCTTGGCCCGCACGTCGCGCGTTCGCCGTGGATCTCCCGGCACTCCATAAACGGCCTTCCGCACGATGATCTTCACGGGCGGCTCGGTGGCCGTGGTCAGAAGCGGTTTGCCATCGCGCATGACGGCTGCGACCGAAGAGCCTTGTTTGCCTTTGCGGAAGACCACGAATACCGAACCGCTTGGCCCCAGCGGCAAGGACACGCGCGTGATTCCGCCCTGCTCGACAAACACCGACGCGGGCTCGATCCGTCCCGTGTCGGGCCACCAGAATTCCGGCTGCTTGCCGGCGACGCGGCAGGAACAAACGGCGTTCACCTCACCGCCTGAGGGATTGGCGATGAAGTAAAGATCAGTGTCTCCCATCCTTCTGTGAATGGATCTCAGGTTCTCGCGGCTCGTGAAGTCGGGCCGCACTCCGGAATCGGCGAGGACCTTCTCCGGCGCGATGCCCCAGATGATCCGGCCTTGGCCCACGCGCCGTTCCTTGATCGTGGTCCCGTCGCAATCGCCCCAGAGCCTGTCGGCCAGCCCTTTGATTTGTTCATCGCATTTCGGGTATCCCCTCAAGCTCGGCGACCGGCCAGGCCGCGGTCCCAGAACCGTGGCCCCGGCCTCGACCAACTCCTTGATCTTGCCGAGCAACTCCGGCGTCATGGTGGTCGATTCAGGGAGAACGAGGAGTCGATAGCTCATGCCCTCCTTGAGCACAAGCCGACCGTCGCGAACGGACATGCGGTTCATCACGACATCGGCGCTGCACTCGTCCCAACCGTAGCCGGGGACCGTGTGTCCGATGAAACCATAGGGCGGAGCCTCGGGCTGAAGGAAGCAGACATCCGCGACGAACTGCCCTTGACGCAAGAAAAACTGGCACCGCGCGAGGTAGTCGTGCCAGGGCCCCGCCCAGTTCCACCAGGTTTGCGTGCGCTCGTAGTGAACGCCCCATGGGCCCATGGTCATGCCCGGGCGCACGTCGGCCCAGGGCTGGAGGGCGTAGCGGTGAAAGACGAACCGGTTGATCCCCTCGCAGAACGCCTGGTCGCCCAGGGCCTTGATCGACGCGGGGTGCTGCGTCCAGCGTTCGCTGTCGGTAGCCGTGAACGCCTCGGCGCCGACGATCGTCTTGTCGTAGGTATGCGCGGCCGAGGCCATGCCGCGGCAGGTTTCGATGGCGCCGCCGCCGACCCAGAACTCGCCCATCGGCTCATCGGCTTGCCCGGCATAGGGAAGATGGTCGCAGGGGCTGCCGTACGCTTCGGCCGTGAACCGCAGCCCGTGCTGGTGGGCAAGCTGGCTCATCCGCCCCGCGTAGTTGGCGATGACCAGCTCGGAGATCGTCCGCCGCAGGTCCCAGAGAAACCGCTCGGAGACTTCCAGACTCGTCACCACGCGGCCAGTCATCACGGGCAGGAACGGCGTCATGTCGTAACCGCGCCGGTTGCGGAATTCCTCCTTCATCCGTTCCGTCCAGTTCTGCGAGCCGTTTTCCCAGCTATCGATGTGCGTGGCGACCAGCCCCTTGTCGGCCGATGCGCCGACGTCCTTGGTGACCTTTGCGATCAACCCGGCGAAGTTCGCCTCGATGCCCGCGCGGCTGAGCTTGTCGCACTCGAGTCCGCGGCCACTCGCCGGCGCGGGGGCGTTTTGCACACCGGTGGTGGTGTGACCGAGGCGGAGGATCGTCCACTTGCCGGCCGGCACGTCCCAGGTGATCCGTCCGTCGGCGGCCATCCGCGCCGTCAGGTCGCTGATCCGAGAGGGCTCGATCATGATTGGAGATGTGCTGGGGCTTGCTGGCTTCTGCCGGCCGTGCGTCTGGAACGCTGCCTTCCTTTCGAAGTCGGGGATGCGATAGCTTCCCGCGTCCGGCAGCGCGAGGACGGCGATGTCGCGATAATAATTGGCCCTGGCGTGAGGGCGGGGCAGGACCCCTTCGAAGTGCTTCGGTCCCGCGACTTCGGTCTCGGTCCAGACAACCTCCTGCATCGATTGCTCGGGGCGGATCCAGGGGCCGCCGCTGCCGTTCCAGCCGGCGTCGTTGTTCATGTTCACGGACAGGCCCAGACGCCGGGCCTCGGTGATCGCGTGATGGAACATCTCGCGCCAGCGATCGCTCATGAAGGGAACCTGTCCCACAGGCGCGCCCTGGTCCACTTCCATGATGAGCGCGCCGCCGATGCCGACCCGCTTCATCGCCTCGAGATCCTTGGTAATGCCGGTCTTGGTGATGTTGCTATTGAGCCAGAACCAGTAGACCCAGGGCCGGGCCGACTGGGGCGGCCGGGCAAACTGGCTGGCCAGCTCATCGGCCGACACGGTGGGCAAGAGTGACGAGAAAACCAGAATGCCAGGAACCAGAAGCGCCTTGAACATGATGGCATATCCTCTGCAGAGGGATTCTGAGGGAGGTAGCGGGCGTCGTCGCACGGCTGGAAGTCGTACCTTATTGGACCTGTTCCCACGAGCGCAATCAACCTCCTGCCCGCCCAAAAAGGGCGGGGCCAGGAAGCTGCGGCTGGGGGTCATGCATATTGCGGAATCTTCAAGTTTTCACCATTCCGCAGTGCCGATTGGTGGGCGACGATGCCGGGAACGGTCAGGTTGAGCGCCGTGACAATATCCACCAGCGGCTTGCGATCTTCGAGAATCGCCGTGACGAACTCGTTCATGAGATTGCCGTGCGAGCCGCCGTGGCCTCCGGGGCCGACGCTGGGCGGCAGCGCGGGGCGCTCGAGATCCGGCAGTTTCTTCTCATCACCGGTGTAGTGCATGCCGACCATGTAGCCGCGCTGGCCGTAGACCCGTCCCGACTCGACGCCTGGGACGTGCGTGTCCCAGCTCATGGCCATCCGCGACATGCCTCCTTCACTGGTGCGCAAGAGAGCGACCTCGGTGCCGAAGGGGTTCTTGTAACGGTTGTTCGCTGCCTGCAACAACTTCTTGATGCTGGGCATGCCCATGCAGGTGACCTCGGTGAACGAACCACCGCTGACGCAAACGTAGTAGGCCGTGGCGTGAGTGGGATACCATTGCGGCGGCAGGCCCACGCGCCAGTTGCGGTAGGACGGAATCTGCTGGACCGAGTCGTGGAGATACTCCCCTTCGCTGTAAACCAACTTGCCGAAACCGCCTGCCCGGTAGATTTGCCGCATGGCGTGGCACTCGTCGTGGAAGGCGGAGGTCTCGAACATCATGTACTTCCGCCCGGTCGACTTGACCGCCTCGAGAAGCATCTCGGCCTCCTCGAGCGAACCGAAGACGGCCGGGACCGCGCTGGCGACGTGCTTGCCGTGCTCCATCACCAGTTTGCAATGCCTGGGATGGCTCGGCGCGTCGGTCGCGACGAAGACCGCCTCCAAGCTATCGTCCTTGACCAGCTCCTCAAGCGAGGGATAGGTCTTCGCGCAGCGGCAGACCTGGGCCAGGGCAGCGCAGCGGTCGGGAAACAGGTCGCTGACCGCGGCCACCGTGACGTTGGGATGATCCTGGAAGCCGAACGCCGCGCCGAACTGGCAGACGCCGTAGCCGACGATCCCCACCCGGATCTTGCGGTCGGAAACGGGCTGCCAGACCTTCTTGGGACGCGCGGAGGTCTTCACGCCCCCCGCCCCCAGGACCTTCTCGCCTGGCGCCTGGGCCCGCGCTCCGGGGAGCAGCTCGACGGCCGCGAGAGCGCCCATCGAACCAATGCCCACGTTTTCCAGGAAGCCGCGCCGTGACGTGTGATCGCTCATGTTCTGTTCCTTTCAATACTCAATGTGAAGGTTCAGCGGTGTCGCGGCCGGCCGCAGGCTGATCGTCCGCGCCTTGACGTTGAATTCAGGGTGGGGATGGCCCGCAACCGTGACCGCACGGAACGGTTTCCCCTCGGGGTGACGGACCCGGATGACGATGTTGCGCAATCCGGCAGGCGACGTGGGCGGTATGATCTCCGCGTCGACCGACTTCAGGTCAGCAGCCGGACGGATGCTGTATCCGACCTTGCCGAAACGCGTGGGCGCGTTGCGAACGGAAATCAACGCCCCACCCTTCAGCCACTGGTCGGTCACCATGGGAGCCAGCCAGAGGTCCGGCCCGCGCTCTTGCACTAGCATGATGCGTGTCTGGCAGAGGAACCAGCCGGTCTCGTGCGTCTTGTTCCACCCCCCTTGGTTGTGAAAGTGCTCCCAGAGCGAGAGGTTCTCACGGCTGACCATCGCGGCCAGCGCATTGAAATACGACCGCACGAACGGCTTGACCTCGTCGCGCAGGGCGTAGACCTCGGCAACCCGCGCGTAGAACGGCTGAACCTTGGCAAAACCGCCATCATTGAATGGGTCTTGCCGGTTCGTCTGCTCGGGATATTCGCCCATGCCCGTCCGCAGAAACTGGAAGTCTTCCAGATAGTCGAGCATGGCGGAAACCTCGGAAGAGGTCGGATCAAGAATGCCCAACGCCGCCAGATGGTGGGCGCCGATCTCCACGCTGTAGGCCCAGCTTCGGTTGCCGTCCTCGCCGGGGAGGAACTCCTCGCACCGGCCGAAGCTGCCGAGCAAGGCCGGCTGCGCAGGTCCCCAGGTTCCGTCGCCTAGCCAGAGGACCGGCGACCGCGCCTGCGTCCAATGATAGGCGGCGAGAAGGTCTTCTCTGTACTTCCTGGCCTCCTCTTCCAATGAAGCAGCGCCGGGGTTGCCGCAATCGGCCAGCACGCGGGCCAAGGCAGCCAGCCCGGCGCAGTACTGGGCATCATTGAAGAACCGGTATGCGTAGCGGTTCCAGTCGGCCGTGACACCAGGCGGCATCAGGCCGTACTCGGGGACTTTCCATCCGTGCACATCGAGCCTCTTGGTCTTCGCTCGCTGGGCGACGATCCAGTCGCAAATCTTCAGAAGACCGGGAGCGACTCGTGTGAGCCAGGCGCGATCGCGCGTCCGCTCGTAATGCTCCGCGAGTGTCCAGAGATGCTCTCCCGTGCCCACCAGGGTGTAACCGGTGGTCAGGAATCCACGCGGATCATAGCGGGAGATGAAGAACTCGAGGCTCCGGCGCGCGAACTCGGTCTGGCCGAGGAGATCCATGCCGCGGATCACGGCGTTGGCCTCGCTTTCCAGAGGGCCGTAGCGATCGGAGCTGATCCAAGGTGAGACTCGCGCGCCACCGGCCTCGCAGCGGGCCGCCAGCAGGCAGTGAACCTGCGAGGCCTTGATCAGATTGGTCAGGAAGGCATCCGGCAGCGTCACCGACATGGCGTCTGCCAGAAGCGCCTTCCAGTATGCCTCCGTTCGCTCCAGCCAAGGCGTGTCCGAGGCCAGTGACGGCTCGTCCCGCGCGGTTGCGTTCCACAATGGAAGCAGTACGACGCTCCGCGCTTCCTTGCCGGGCGGCAACCGTCCGAAAAGGCTGACACCACCTGAATCGAGCATGACCTCGAGGGGCGCGGCGGCTCTGTTGTCGACAAGGGCAATCACTCGGCCGCCATGGCTGATCACACTGAGGCCGTGACCCGGATGAACCCCCAGCCGTGCCTTGCCCTTGACGGCGAACCCGAGCTCGAGCTTCGCATCCGCATTCGCCTGGCCCTCATTCTTGACATGGAACTCCACCACTCCGAGCGCCCGGTCGCGCCCCCAGACAGGACGACCGGGCTTCGGATCATCGACCGGGGCAACGAACGTGGTCTGCCTGTAAACAACCGGGCCATCCCGGACTATTGTCACCGGCAACGGCAACCAGCTCCCGTGCAAGTGACGCGACATCTTCAAATCAGTGCCCCTTCCGGCGTGCACGTCGAGCCGCCACTGGTCAGGAAAGGGTGCGGGAGTTTCATCCAGACCCTCATACAGGTTGAAGTGAACCGTGCCATCGCGGTCGGCCACGATCTTCCGGTTGTCACAAGCCAGCGAGAGCATCATCGGTCCCAGATCCTGAATCGGCTTGTGAACCACGGCAAGCGCCCGATCCAGCGTTTGATCGGGCCGTTTGCGAACTTGTGCGAGGATCGTCTCGGTGGAGGGCGAAGGCGCCCGAGGGACACGGCCCTCCGTGGTCGATACGCGGATGCCCGCATAGTCAACGGCTCCGCGCGCCAGGACGTCCTCGACCGCGACGCCGAATCCCGGTTCGGGAAGCTTGAAACGGAGGACGGTTCGATCGGTCTTGTCCGCGCGAGCCACACTCGCCAGCAGGCGCAGTTGGAGAGGATGGCTCGAATCCCAGACGCGCTGGTGCGTCGAATCACCCGGCGAATCCGCGAAAGCGCCGTTGTAGAGCTTGATCGGGATCTGTTGCGTGGGCATCCCCAGCCGCGATGCAATCTCGACGTCGACCGGCTTCCAGCGCGACCTTGTGAAGGCTGAAACAGTTTTGATGCGAATTGGCCGATCCGCGGTCTTGTTGAAGCACCAGCGGATCTTCGGTGTCGCGCGCATCCCCGCCGGGCCTTCGACGAGCCAGCTCAGTCGTCTGCCTTCCCTGGCGTGTCGGGCCTTCAGCGGTTCCCATCGCCCCTGCCAGGCTGATTCCCCTATCCAGATTTCCGGCTCGATTGATTCCCAGGAGGGTACGGCCGCGTCGTCGGTGAACTCCAGCTCGACTCGCCTGAGTCTCCGGCTCTCGTACCACTGCATGCCCAGGCAGCCGCGGCCATTCCAGTCAAGCACGGGATAGAGCCCGTCGGGGTCTCTGAGGATTTCGCGGCCCGGCTCGATGTCTTCGCGCGGGAACTCACCGACCCGGCTGGCGGTCGTACCCGTCTTCTTTGCCGGGTCCCACGACATGATCCGACCAAAGTGAGCCACGTCGACCGCGAGTGCGTTGGATGGCTTTGCGGCAGGGTTTCGCGTGAGCCGGGCGTCGGCCCAGTCGGCGCAATCGCAGGTAATGCCGTCGCCGGCGTCGGTGACCACGAGTCGTAGTTCCTGAGCGTCCTCGACCGGAACGGCAACGGCGTGCGCCGGATCGGTCTCGTGAACGACCCCGCTGTCGAAGACTTTCTTGTCATCGACATAGACTTGAAAGACGACCGAACCCGTGGTGCGGCCTCCTTGCCACTGGATTCCCAGGTCGGCCTGGAACAACTGAAACTGGCCGCCCAGATCGACAACGATCTCGCCTGGCGCGTGGTGGCCCAGGCCATGCTGGTAGGTTCGATCCTTGATTTGAAGCGGAGCAGCCGGTCGGCCACCTGGCCGCACTGCCGTGTTGACTCCCAGCGATCCCCAGCCTTGCGTGCTGGAGACAATACTGCTTGCCAGTTGATCGGAGAGGAACTCGACGGCGGGTTTCTCCTGACCAGGGCAAGCGCCGCACGCTGCGCTCAGGGTGATTGCCAGCACGATCCGATCGAGTCGATTGAAGATGTTTCTCATGGGTGTATCTCCTCCCCCACATTCGATCCGATCCCAACGGCCGTCGCAACGGTCCGCCGCCCGTGGCTTCGCCTGTATCTTCCCGCGGGATCAGCCGTCGGTCAGGATCAGTGGGCAATTCTTGAGACTTCTCGCCGAACACGACCCCGATTCGCCCCCTCGGGGCAAAGATCCGCCCGATGCACGCCCGAATCCAGTGGCGCGCGGTGAGAAGTGTCAGCGAATCGGACGTCAGTTAGCCGGAAATCCGGCCCACAGCTCGCACCGGGGAGCCGTCGAGCCCGCGCAGGGGCAGGGGGAGGACGATCAGCTCGAAGAGGCCCGAGGGGATGGCCTCGAGGTCACCTCCACGGGCGGGTTCCCCGGCCACGGCGGCGTATCGGTCTGGAGTGGATATGAGAGGTCGATCAATCTGGTCATGCTCGTCTCCTGAGAATGGGACGCCTCAGAGCCGGAGCCATTGAAGGGGCTCGTCCATCAGTACCTGGTCTCCAGGCTGGAACGACGCCGCAGGCTTATAGCAAAACGGCGGGTCTCCAGCAGCACCCGTAAGCTCTTGGGCGCGCAGGCGGCAGAGAGACGCAGCCAGCGATTCGTCGTCAACCCAATAGGAGACATGGAATAGCGCCTCATCTGCTTCACGATCGTGGCATGCGATCACGTAAATACTGGCCATGCTCATTTCTAACCGAGTCCTTCCCGGCGCTGAATGCAGGGGTTGTTAGGTTAGTTTCAGTAGTTCCAAGTTCGGGGTCTGGCGAGCGAGGTGAGATCAGATGAACG
>JBMFUH010000073.1:0-13884 GCA_049966735.1 Isosphaeraceae bacterium | reverse complement strand
GCGTCGCCCCGGCGGCCGGGACGACGTCGAAGTTCTCGCGGCTCCATGAGCCCTGGACCACCGAGAACGGATAACCGGCCGGCCCGGATTCGTGGACGAGGATCACCGCGGCCGCGCCGAGCCTGGCGCCGATCTCGTACTTGTACGTCCAGCGCCCGTAATAAGTCATCGCCCGCCCCTTGAACACAGTGGGGTCGAGCGTCTTCGAGTCTTTCGGGTCGGGCACGGGCGGATCGCCGACCAGCATGATCAGCGTCTTGCCACGGACGTCGAGCCCCTTGTAATCGTCCCAGCCGTACTCGGGAGCGACCACGCCGTAACCGACGAAGACGAGATCGGAGTCCTTGACTTCCGTCTGCCCCCCCGCCCGGCCTGGCACGGCCACGAAGTTGTCGGGAAATCTCAGAGGAATCGTCTTGCCGCCGACGTGGAATGAGCCCTGAACCTTCGTGGCCTGAAATCCCACGAGCGGGACCTGCTGGATGTATGTCCCATCAGGATTGCCCGGTTTCAGCCCCAGCGCCTGAAGCTGGCTGGTGAGGTAGGCGACGGTCTTCTCCTCACCCGGCGTCCCCGGCCCTCGGCCTTCGAACTCGTCGGACGCCAGCACCTTGATGTGCTTGAGGATCCCCTCGGCCGAGATCGACTCGAACGCGGCCTTGAGAGGATCAGCGCCGGCCTGGGCAACACCGGCCAGCGAAACGGCAAGAACCAGGAATCCGGCAGTTCGTCGGCAGCGCTGTGGCATGAGATGTTGATCTCCTCGCGAGGGCGTCAAGCTTCCTTTCCGGGACCGTGCCAGCAGCGCTCATGATAAGTACCCGGCGGCCCAAGTGCGAGAGAAGGCCGACATTGTCTCGATCATTTCGCGGGGATAGTCTGATACTTGGGGAGGTGAACCATGTTCGGGGACGGCTCACTGACATTTCGAGAGTTCATCATGCGTGAGCCCTTGCCGCTGGCGACGATTCACGATGCGGTGCTGGAATTCCTGCGCGGACGAACCGACGCCGTGCTCTTCGGCCCCCATGCGGTGAACGCCTATGTCGACGATCCACGGATGACCCAGGATGTCGATATCTTGTCTCCCAGGGCGGCGGAACTCGCGGAGGAGTTGAAGGTTTACCTGTCTCAGAAGTTCCAGATCGCTGTTCGAATTCGAGTGGTCGCGGATGGTCTGGGCCATCGCCTCCACCAGCTTTCGAAAGCCCAAGAATCGGCATCTCGTGGATGTTCGTCGTGTTGAAGGTCTGCCCGCTCACCAGGTTGTCGAGGAGATTCTGGTCGTCCCTCCCGCGGACCTGATCGGCCAGAAAGTGCTGGGGATGGTCAACCGGGCCGGGACAGCCAAACGAATGACGGACCTTGCTGACATTCATCGACTCCTCCTTGCCTTTCCCGGTCTGAAGGCATCTGAAGGCCCGGTCGCCGATTACCTGACAGCCTCAGGTGTGCCTGACTCGACTCTCGAAGCCTGGCGCGAAATCGCCGCCCAAGAGATCGTCCCGGAGGACGACGAGGGGTATTGAACACCTTCCTCTTCACATCCGCCTGTTTGGAACCTCGAGCATCCGTGAGCCCGGGTCGGCGGGTCGAGATTTCAAAAAACTTCGATCATCTGCTCGCCGCCGTGTTCTGGATTGCCGATGAGTCGTTGGCCTTTGGGGTCGACCACCCAGTCGAGAATCTCGAGCGGAACCTGGCCGATCAGGACCGGAAATTCATCATCTATCTCGCCGACATCGATCGCGCAGTCGCGCCCCTGGATCGTGAGGCGCACAGCGCGATAGGTTTGCATCGACACCGTTCCGCCCAACCCACAAGCCTGGCGCACGCGGATCGGCCGCAGGCCGAGAGTCGCGATCATGGACCTGGGAACAAGCAACCCCGTCGCGCCGGTGTCGATCAAGGCATCAGGAACCTCCACGCTCCGCACCGCATCGGATGAGATCAGCCCTCTCTCGGCATCGAACAGGTCCTCGAGATTCTCGATCCTTGCCGCGACCACCACCTTGCCCATTAATGCCGTTCCCATGCGTGTGCCCTCCCTACCGCGGAGCCATCGCTCGCTGCCAATGTTACTCCATTATTAGCCAACCCAATCGAGCGAGCGCAAAGAACCCTGGAGCATTAGATTGATGCCGGCTGTCGCGCCTGCATTCAGGATCTCCTGCTCGTGCTCCCCGGGCGCGGGCTTTGCAGGGAAGCAAGGCGTCGAGTTGAACAGGTTGTTCAACAACCGACAATCCAGCATACGAGAGGGACCGAACAGGCCCGCGAAGAAACATCTCAAGGGCGCCAGCGACAAGGAACAGCGCGAGTACGAGCACATCAAGGAGTCGGCGGAGAAATCCGGCCGCTATGGCGATCGGGCCAAGGAGGTGGCCGCCCGGACCGTCATGAAGCATCACAAGAAAGAGCAGCACAAGAAGGGCAAGTGACCTGACACGAGAGGAGGCAACCATGAAGCTCAAAGATATCATGACGCCGAACGTCGAGTGCGTCCGTCCCGGCGAGACGCTCCAGGAGGCAGCGCGCAAGATGAAGACGCTCGACGTGGGGTCGATGCCCGTCCGCGGGGAGAACGACAAGATCGTCGGCATCCTCACCGACCGCGACATCACCATCCGTGCCACGGCTGAAGGCAAGGATCCGCAGTCCACAAGGGTGCAGGACGCCATGTCAGACGACGTGGTCTGGTGCTTCGAGGACGAGGAGACCGACGAGGCGTCAAGGCTGATGCAGGAGCACCAGGCTCGCCGACTGCTCGTCATGGACGGCGACAAGCGTCTTGTCGGCATCGTCTCCCTGGGCGATCTGGCGACGGAGGACCAGAGGAGGCAGGCGGGAGCGGCCCTCGAACGTGTTTCGGAACCTTGCGTGCCCCACCGGTGATGGAATCATGGAATCCCATTCGCGTGGCGCTGAAATCGGGAGGAGACGATGACCGAGCCGTTTCATGACCGGGCCGAGGCAGGGCGCGTGCTTGCCGAGAAGCTTGCGGGTTATACCGATCGGCCGAATGTGATCGTTCTGGCCCTGTCTCGCGGCGGCGCCCCGGTCGCGTTCGAGGTTGCCTGCGCCCTGCGCGCTCCACTGGATGTCTTCCTGGTTCGCAAGCTCGGCGTGCCAGGCCGCGAGGAACTGGCGATGGGAGCCATCGCCACCGGCGGAGTGCGGATCGTCAACCGACACGTGGTGAAACGACTGGGAATCCGCCAAAGAGACCTCGATTCCGCCACGGCGCGCGAATGGGACGAACTCCATCGCCGCGAGCGTGAGTACCGCGACGGCCGTCCCGTTCCCAACCCTCGGGGCCGGACCGTCATCCTCATCGACGACGGCCTCGCGACCGGTATCACGATGCGCAGCGCGGTCGTTGCACTGCGTCGGCAGAAGCCAGGCCGTCTGGTGGTGGCCGTTCCCGTCGCGGCTCTGGAGACGTGCGAGCAATTTCAGAACGAGGTGGATGAGGCGATCTGTGTCCGCACCCCCAAGCCCTTCCACTCAGTCGGCACCTGGTACGATGACTTCACCCAGACGACCGACGCCGAGGTACGCGACCTGCTTGCCCGTGCCTCGGCAAGATCGCGCCGCAAAGAGCGTTCCGCGAAACCCGATCAGCCACGCACGGGGGCGCTGTGACGGTTGGCCGTCGTCAGGGACGCCCCGGCTCAAGCGAACCAGGGCCGGTGAAGACTGCTAGATTTCTCCCACCTTCCTGTCCGTAGCGTAGAATAATACAGTGGATGACCATGGTTTCCCCGCGCCAAGGCACGGATCATCTACCCGGCGGCCGTTTCGACGAAACAAAGCCACCGCGATGGCCCAACGACGAAACAAAGCCACCGCGATGGCCCAACGACGAAACAAAGCCACCGCGATGGCCAATCCTTTTCGTTTCTTTGCGTTCCGACGATCACAGACTGGATCGCGTCGCCGATGCGGGCGGAAGGTTGCGGGACCGCACCCCGTTGCTTCTCTTGCCGAGTGCCTGATCGAAGAGGCTGGAGCGCTTGACTATAATGGAAGGGCCGGCCCCGGTTCGGCACCGGTGACGCGGTTCTTGGTCACGAGAGAACTGCCGCACCGATCGACCTGGACAGGATGAGTTCCATGGATGAGTTGACGCCCAAGCGAACGCGATGGGACCTGGCCGCGGAATCGATCGTGGTCAAGATCCGCTGGTTCGGCGTCATCATGGGATATATCCTCGTCCAGTCGCGGACCGGTCTCCACAACCCCTCGGCGGTGCGCGCTTTTCTGGCCCTGGGGGCCGGCTTTGCGGCACTCGAGCTGGCGTTCTGGAGGATGGGAGAAGTCTTCCTCAAGCGCTGGCCCCTGTTCGTATCACTCATGGAGGCAGTCTTCATCGCGCTTCTCTGCTTTCACGATACGGGGCTGGAGAGCCCGTTTCGCTGGTACTATTTGCTGTCGCTTATTTGCTGTGCCCTGCGATATCCGTCCAAGGTGGCATGGTGGACCCTGGGCTTCCAGACGATCAGTTTTCTGACGTTGGGCTGGGCTCTCGGCTTCTCGAATGGCAGCGGTTCGGCGTGGCCGCTGACGCTGGTGATCATGGCCTGGGTGACGTGGGCGAGTTCGTCCCTGGCGGAGCTGCTCCGGGCGGCCGGCGATCAGTTGCAGGAGTTGAACTCCGAACTGGTGCGCGTCCGGGCCGAGTTACAGGAACGGGTCGAGGAGCGGACCGACGCGTTGCGAACCTCTCAGGCACGGGTGATCCAGCAGGAGAAGATGGCCGCCTTCGGGCTC
The DNA here is from genome assembly GCA_049966735.1 of Isosphaeraceae bacterium. Classification (GTDB taxonomy): domain Bacteria; phylum Planctomycetota; class Planctomycetia; order Isosphaerales; family Isosphaeraceae; genus Aquisphaera. The sequence goes on along the minus strand of JBMFUH010000073.1, from coordinate 9,111 downwards.
CTGGCCGCGGGCATCGCTCACGAGGTGGGCAATCCCCTGGCCGCACTCAGCTCGCTGGTTCAGATGCTCAAGCGGCGTGGGCCCGATCCTTATACCTCGGAGAAGCTCGATCTGGCGGGCCGACAGCTCCACCGGATCGAGCGGACGATTCGCGAGCTGGTGGACTTCTCGCGGCCCGCTTCGCGGAGCGTGACCCGGACGCGGATCGGCGAGGTCGTGGACGAGGCGCTGGGCATCGCCAAGTACTATCAGCGGACCAAAGAGCGAACGATCTCGACCGAGGTCTCCCCGAATCTGCCCCCCGTGCTCGTGGTCCGCGATCATTTGACCCAGGTGGTGCTCAACCTCGTCTTGAACGCGATCGACGCCACCGACGACCAGGGGCATATCCATCTGCAAGGACGGGTGGACGGGCCCTGGGTCGTGCTGTCGATCCAGGACGACGGCCGGGGCATCTCGCTGGCCGATCGCTGCCGCCTGTTTCAACCGTTCTTCACCACCAAGCCGCACGGTACCGGGCTGGGACTCTTCGTCAGTCGGCAGATTCTCGAGGAATTCTCGGGAACGCTGACGTTTCGCTCGGAGGAGGGAGCAGGCTCAACGTTCACGATCCAACTTCCCTGGGAGCCCGTCTCGACCGGGCTGGCGAGTGCGGCAAGCAGCCCTGACCACCAGGCACTGCCGGCGGGGACCGTCCTTGCCGGTCACGCAACCGAGGTCACACGATGAGCCAGCTCACGTTGCCGGCAAACAGTGGCGCCAAGCCAGGCCTGGGCCGGGAGTCTCGGGGACGCGTGCTCATCGTCGACGACGAGGAGGTGATCGCCTCGACACTCAACGAGTTCCTCCAGGGCGAGAATTACGACGTGGCCACGGCCATGAACATGCCCGATGCGCTGGAACTGGTGGCCAGGTTCGAACCCGAAGTCGTCCTCTGCGACGTGCAGCTTCCCGGCGGCGACGGACTCTCGCTCCTCAACCGAGCGCTCGAGATCAGGCCCGAGACCCTCTTCATCATGATCACGGCCTACGCCACGGTCGAGAACGCGGTCCCCGCGTTCCAGCGAGGCGCACATGATTACTTGATGAAGCCAGTGCTCTTTGACGAGTTGCTGGTGAAGATCGACCGGCTGATGAGATATCGCCGGCTCTTGCTGGAAAACCAGGCGCTGCGGCGGCAGTTTCATGCCCAGGGCGATCTCGATACGCTGGTCGGCCGCGGTCCGGCGATGCAAACGCTCAAGAAGTTGATCCGCAAGGTCGGGCCGACGCGGAGTACGGTGCTGATCACGGGGGAATCGGGGACGGGCAAGGAGGTGGCGGCCCGCGCGGTTCATGCGTGTGGGTCGGATCCTCGCGCCGTGTTCCTGGCCATCAACTGTGCGGCCATACCCCACCACCTGCTGGAAAACCAGCTTTTCGGCCACATGCGGGGCGCGTTCACCGGCGCCGATCACGACCAGGCCGGGCTCTTCGTCGCGGCGGGCAAGGGAACGGTTTTTCTCGATGAGATCGGCGAGCTGAACCGGTCGACCCAGGCCAAGCTGCTGCGGGCCATCGAGAACAAGGAGGTTCTCCCCGTCGGTGCGACCCGGACCGTCTCGTTCCAGGCTCGGCTGGTGGCCGCGACCAACAAGGACCTGCTGGCCGAGGTCGCCGCCGGCAGGTTTCGCGAAGATCTGTACTACCGGCTCAACGTGGTCACGATCCACATGCCTCCCTTGCGCGACCGCCGCGAGGACATTCCCGAGCTGGTCTCGGTTCTGCTCGCCCGGCACGCCAGCCGGCTGGGCAAGCACGTTCAAGGCGTCGACAATGCCACGGTCCGGGCGCTCATGGCCGCTCCGTGGAGGGGCAACGTTCGCGAACTGGACAACGCGCTGGAACGCGCGGTCATCCTCTCCGAAGGGACCGTTTTGAACCCCGACGATTTTCCGCCCGGCCTGATACTCGAGACCGAAAGCGACGTCGAGAGCGGAGCATCCCGGGACAACCTGAGAGCGGCCGTTCGCGATTACGAGCGGCACCACATCCAGCGCGTCCTCAAGGATTGCGGCGACGACAAGCGTGAGGCCGCCCGCCGGCTTGGCCTGGGACTGTCGTCGCTCTACCGCAAGCTTGAAGAACTTGATGTCAAGTAGCGTGCGTGCATATCATTGTTTCTGGATTCGATTGACGAACGCGCCACTCCAACTCCATGATAACCAGCCGAGAGATGAGCACGTGACCGGCACGCAGGCAAGCGGTGATTTCACGCAATCGTGAGACAGAACCACACGGGGCGTATCTCCATGCGCTGCACTCGATGTGAGGGACTGGCTGTTCCCCAAGCGGTTGGCATCCATCCCGACGGCCGTGTCGTCTTCGGATGGTGCCTGAGTTGCCTGGTCCGTACAAACTGCCGGATCGTGGAGATTCCCGAGACCGGTCCGACCGGGCTGAAACTCGACTTCAAGATCGACAAGCGTCCCGGTTTGCCGGAATCGCAACGTCCGGTACCGCGGATGCCCGTCGATCAATCGCGGTGGATCATCGCGCTGGTTTCCTTCCTCATGATAAGCTGGGGCCTGATCTTGCTGGCCGCGGGGCTGTTCAGCAGTTCCCGGGCATTTTCCGGTGGCGGATCACCGGATCATTTCACGCCGCCCATGCTGGGAATCGGCGACGCGTCGACGGCCCTGCTGGGCCTGGGGCTGATGGTTCTGGCGGCCCACCGCGACTGGCTGCCCGGCACCTTCGTGCTGGTGCTCCTGAGTTGGCTGTCGTTCGGCAGCGGTCTGGGCATCCTGGCCTACGCTGCCCTCGATTATCAACCCAGCCGCAACGTTCCCATTCTCCTGGGTGCTGGGCTGGCGGTTTTCCTCGCGACCGTCTCCCGGCTGCTTGAGCGTTCCCAGCGCGGCAAGACGGGAAGCCTGATGATTTCTGCTTCTCTGAAGCCGGCCGTCACCACGGTCTGGTTGCAAGCCGGAGAGATGAATCGGCTGAACTGAACGGGACCTACCGCTGACACTGCCGGCAACAGGGCTCATCGGCCCATCGGCCCACTCAAGTCCGAGCGGCCTGAGGCGAGCGAACAGTCGGACGAGATCCCAGACCCGGACGGCGTGCTCATTGGGCACCAGGATTCCCAGAAACCGCCCGTCGGGGCTGAAGCGAATGGCACTGGTGGCGCGGCTGAAGGGCATGGTAATCCGCAAGATCTCGGTCAGCGAGGAAGGACCGATTCGCCAGAGAATCACAAATCGATTTCGGGAATCGGTGGCAATGTACCGTCCCGAGGGTGCCAGGCAATCTCGGTGACCATCTCGGCGTGCCCGTCGGCGTGGCAAGACGGTAGTGCCTTGTCCACGCTAAATCTTCGGGTACAGCCTCTTCAGTTTCGTGCGGGCGTCGTCGATTTTGAATTGCCAGTCCACGCCGCGTTGTTTGGCGGTTGCCGTCTGGCGTCATCACCTCGAGGACGGAATCCCCATCGGAGTACGCATGGTCTCCGATCCGGCCTCCTGGCCTTTCCAGATCGACCGTGAGCATCCTGGGCCGGCTGCGATCGTGGCGCGCGAGGTTCTGCAACTCACGGCGGATCTGGGCCGCGGAGAGCCGGATCAGGTCGCGCGTGCTCCGCGGAGAAACCGCCCTGAGGGCTCGACAGAGCCGGAGCACCGAGTTTTGAAACACGTCGTCGGTCTGCTCGCAAGACTGGACCAGGCCGTTCCCCCCAGGCCTCCGCCACGGGCTTAGTCAATGGGAGGACATGGTGCCGATCACGCCTGGTCCCGATTTCCGCGAGTTGCCTCGGTGGAAGACGATCTCTCAGGATTCTGCTGCCAGAATCCTGCTTGGCCGGACTACGGCAGGCGGGGAGATAGCAATCTCAAGGTGGATAGCTGGTACGGCAAAGACAAGAAACTCAGGATGCTTCTCTGTCGAACTTGCAAGAAACAATTCTCCGAGCGCAAGGGGACGGCGTTTTTTGGCTCGCAACTCTCCGCCGCGCAGGTTGCCCTCCTGAAGCAATGCCTGACCCAGGGAAGGAGCGTGCGCGAAGTTGCCCGGCTCATCCAGGTCAACCGCAACACGGTCGCGCGGTACAGCCGGTTTTTCCGACAGGAGAACGCTGGAAATTCCTGATTCCTTCCCAGGAAGCTTGGGCTCATCGCTTCCGATGCACAACCGTGCCACCGAGTCGTTCCGAGTTGAACGCGTCGGTCAGCCCGTGGATGCTTTCGGCCGCGCCGATGATCAAGATGCCCCCGGGATTGAGCGTTTGATGCAGGTTCCGGCAGAGCCGCCGGCGTGTCGGGTCGTCGAGATAAATCAGGAAGTTGCGGCAGAGAATCAAGTCAAAGGTCCCCAGGTTGGGTAAGGGCTGGACGAGGTTCAGCCGTCGAAACTCGATGGCCCGCCGAAGCGACGGGTTCACGACCCAGCCGCGGTCGTCTCGACGGAAGAAGCGGTCACGCTGCCCCTCGGTCATCCCGCGGCTGAGTTCCGCGCCCGAATATCGACCTTCCCGCGCGACAGCGAGGGCCTCCATCGAGATGTCCGAGGCCAGGATGGGAAAGTCATCGAGCTGCAAACCCAGCGACGGTCTGCTGGCCAGAAAGTCATGCACGGCCATCGCCACGCTGTACGCCTCCTGCCCGGTCGCCGTCGCGGCACACCAGAGGCGGGCCTTTTGAACGAGGAGATTGTGCGCGGCTCGCCGCTCTAGCAGTCGGCTCGCGAGCTCGGGCAGGATCAACCGCCGCAGCTCCTCGAAGGGATGTCCGTCGCGATTGAACGACGTCTCCCGGGTGGTGATGGCCTCGATCAACTGCTCGCGGAGTTCCAGCGCATCGGGATGTTGCAGCGCCTGGACGAAGGATTCGTACGAGTGCAAGCCGTTCCGCTTGAGGACGGGTTCGAGGCGCGTCACGACCAGGTATTGCTTGTCGTCGGCCAGGACGATGCCGCAAAGGCCATGAATCGCCTTGCGGATGTTGTCAAACGTGCTGGGGCTCAAATGCATGGCGACGTCCCGGCCTCAAGCAGGGAGGCGACCTTGGAACCAATGCTCTCAAGCGGAAGCACCTCGTCGACCAGACCCGTGGCGGCGGCCGCCCTGGGCATTCCCCAGACGACGCTCGTCGCCTCGTCCTGGGCAATCACATACGCACCGCCGCGCTTCAGTGGGCCCAGCCCCTTGGTTCCGTCGCTGCCCATGCCGGTGAGGACCAGCGCGATCGCCGATCGGGGATAGACCTCGGCGACAGACCGAAACAACACATCGACCGAGGGCCGGCAGTTGTTCTCCGGCGGCAGGTCGTTGAGGGCGATCCGCGCCCGGCTCCCCTGTTTCCTGAGGACCATATGCCGCCCCCCCGGCGCGATATATGCGGTGTGCGGCTCGACTGTCTCGCCGTCGGTGGCCTCGACAACACGGTAGGCGCACTTTTTCCCCAGGTTGTCCGCGAAATAGCGCGTCATACTGCCTGTGCCGAAGTGCTGGACGATGAAGAGGGGAACCGAGGTTCGCCTCGTGAGCTGAGGCAAAAGGTAGGCCAGAGCCTCGGGCCCACCGGTGGAGGAGCCGATGGCGACGGCTCGATACTGGCCGAGCCTCACCGGCGCTCGGGTGGCAATGGGCTTCCGCGGCAACGCGGCAACCCGGCCCCAGCGCATCCGACGCTTCTCAAAGAGCTCGATCTTCTCGAAGAGTTGCCGTTGCAGGGCGAGTGCGTTGGCCCGATCATCCGGGCCTTCCGGCTTGTGGATGAAGTCGAACGCCCCTCGCGCCAGTCCCTCCACCGTGATCGCGGCCCCCTGATCGGTCAGCGCGCTGACCAGGAGAACGCCCACCGGAGGCCTGTCGGGCCGGGAGGCGTTGAGCTCTCGAATGTCGCTCAGGGTGTCCAGTCCGTTGCGACCGGGCATGTTCAGGTCGAGGGAAACCAGGTCGGGAGGGGAATCGCGCACGAATTCGACGGCCTTCTCGCCGCTCCAGACCGATCCCACCACGCGCACGCCCGGATGCTCCTTGAGAGCGTTTTCCAGCGCGGAGCGGAAGATTCGGGAGTCGTCGACGATCAGGATTCGAAGTGGATCGGAATTCATGCGGCTGTCGTGTCTTCCGTGGCAACCTTGAACCGACCAATCAGGCCCCGCAGTTTCTTGCTGATCTGGTCAAGTTGATCGGCGCACGTGTGCACCCTCGAAGCCGACTCGGTGGTCGAGCGCGACGCATGGCTGACGCCGTGGATGTCGGAGGAGATTCCCTTGGCGGCCTTGGCCGCTTCTCCCACGTTGCGCGAGACGTCCGTCGCCCCTCGCGCCGCCTCGGCCACGTTGCGCGACATGTCTCCCGCTGCCTTGGCGACCTCGGCGATGGAGCGGGCGATGTCGCCGACCCCCTTGTTCGCCTCCGAGACGTTCTGGGTGATCATGCTCGCCGCCCGTGTCTGGTTCTCCACCGACGACAATATTCTACCAGAAGACGCGTTGATTTCCTTGATAATCCGCGAGACGTTCTGGATGACCTGGACGGCTTTGCGGGTGTCGTCCCGCACCCCCTCGATCTTCCGCGCGATGTCTTCGGCCGCCTTGGCGCTCTGGTTGGCCAGCTCCTTGATCTCGTGGGCGACGACGGCAAAGCCTCTGCCGGCCTCGCCGGCCGACGTGGCTTCGATCGTGGCGTTGAGCGCCAGCAGGTTGGTTTGCAGCGCGATCATCTTGATCGTCTCGGTCACCTTGCTGATCTCCACGCCGGACCTGTTCAAGAGCTGGATGGTCTCGGTGGCCGAGTCGGCCATGCGGCTGGCCTCGCCGGCGATGTTCGAGCCCTCGTGCACATCCTTGAGCACGTCCGAGAAGGAATTGGAGATCTCGCGGATCGCGCCCGAGACAGCGCTCACGTTGGTCGAGGTTTCCTCGGCGGCCGACGAGATCGTCCCCACGTTGATGCTCATTTGCTCACTGGCGGAGCTGATCGAGGCGACGCTCACGCTCATCTCCTCGGCCGCGGAGGCCATCGTGCTGATGTTCATCGTTAGTTGTTCCGACGCGGACGCCACGCTGGAAGCCTTCGTCGATGCTTGCTCGCTCTGTGAGAGCAACTGGTCCGACACGCCCGAAAGGTCGGTGGCGGAGACGGCCATTCCTTCGGAGACTTTCTGGATCTCGTTGATGATGCGGCTGAAGGCGTCCGCCAGGGCGTTCGTCGCCTCGGAAAGCTGGCCGACCTCGTCATGCTGGCAGAGCCGAATGCGTTGCCGCAGGTCGCCGTCGGCCATCGCCTGGGTCAGGTTGCGGACTTCCTGGACCGACCGCGTGACCGATCGCGTGACGAACATGGCGACGATGCCGCCGAAGACAAGCCCGGCAAGAGTCACGCCCAGGATGTACGCCAGTCCGGTCGTGTATGCCGTGGCACTGCGGTCCCGACCGGTGGTCGCCTCGCCGGCCAGGATATCGTCGAGTTCGTCGATCCTGGCGACGCATTCATCACCGGCGGCCTTCGACTCGGTGAGCGACATCGTGCTGGAACGATTGTTCGAGTCTGTTCGCGAGAGCTGGATAATCCGATCCTTCAGTGACTTGATCTCCTCCAGAGCGGCTTTGGCTTCCACCTGGCCCGCGGCATCCCCTTCGGAGACCTTGGCCAGCCCGCCCTGAATCTGATCCTCCATCTGCGCCAGCTTTCTCTCCAGCGAGCCCATTTCTTCCTTGCTGGGAGTGTCAATATGTCTCGAGAGAACGGGGCGGATCTCGACGAGTGCCGCATGGGTCTCGAACAACAGCTTGAGCCGGGCCAGGTCGGCGGCGCCGGGAGTTGGCTTCGAGGTCACATTGTTGATCCACTTCTCAAGGAGAGCGGCGAGGATGTTCGTCTGCCGCTGGAGGTCTCCCCTGAGCACGGTTCTTGCCTTGACGTTGGTGTTCTGGACCGAGAGGCCCAGCACCGTTTCATTGAGTTTCTCGAAGGCGTCGACCGCCTTGCCAATCGCCGCGATCGCCGCCGTCTGGCCTTCATCATGGTCGCTCAGAATCAGCCCTTTGAGCTTGTCGAATGTGGCATGCACTTGCTTCATGATCGCCCGCGAACTGTCTGCAAACTCCTTGGCCCGTTCATCGTCTGGAGCCAGGATCGAATTCTTCTGAGCGCGAATGCACGACAAGAGCTCAGACAGAAGATCCGACAGCACCTCGCGCTTGTGCATCGTCCGGTCCACGAGCTGACGGATCTGAATTCCGGCCCTGGACATCTGATTCACGGCGACATAGGCTACCGCGACCATGGAGCCCATCAATATCACCGAGAGAACCAGCATCTTGTGGGCGAGCTTGAGGTTTTTCACTGTTGTCACCCGCTATTCGATGAGTCGAACGGAACTCATTCCGTTCCTGACCAACGGTATTGAGAGGAGAACGGAATGAGTTCCGTTCGACTACACGGCAAAACTCTGTTCGACGACGGCAAGGAAGCGCCGGGGGCTCAGAATGACGAGCAGTTCATCGGTCAGCTCGCAGACGGCGTCGATGAGGTCGACACGGTCCACGTAGACCGCGACGGTCTCATGCTCCACGGCGGCGAACGATTCGATCCGATCCGCGGCGACGGCCTGGACGTCGCAGATCTCGTCGACCACCACGCCAAACGCGCTGCCGACCGACGGCTTGAACAGGACCAGCCGGCTGTCGGCGGTCACGAGGGCGGCAGGCATGCCCAGAAGCTGGCGCAGGCCCAGGGCGAGATAAATATGACCACGGATGTTCACTAAACCCAAAACTTCATCGGGGGAATGAGCCACGCCCGTGAACGTGGTCTCCGCGGTAACCTCCTTGACGTCGAGGATGTCGACGCCGAAGAGCTGATTGTTGACCCGGAACGTGCAGAACATGCGCTGGCGTGATGCATGAGAAGCGTTCATGACTGCAACTCCTGGGCGATCAGCAATTCATTCACTTTTCGGACCAGCCGGTCGTGGTCGAGCTTGAGCTCATAGCTGTCGTAGCCGCAGTCTCTGGCCTTGATCTCGTAGGCGGCGCCGCTCAAGGAAGTGAGGGCGAGCATGGGCGTCCTGACGCCGCGCCTGCGCACCTCGCGGGCGAAGTCCCAGCCGTCCATGCCGG
>JBMFUH010000072.1:0-13996 GCA_049966735.1 Isosphaeraceae bacterium | reverse complement strand
GATCGCCGGCTCTTCGTAGGAATGCCTGGCCCGGATTGCCGCCAGAACGGCAGACAGCCGCGCACCCGGGCAGACGATTTCCAGGCGAAGCTCCTGGACTGTCTCGCGCCTTCCCTTCTGACCGACGCTCGGATTGGTTTCCTCGGTTCCGAAGAAGGTCCCTTGCCCCGCGAGGGCGAACGAGCATTCTTCATAGGCTCCGATTCGCCCCGCGCCGGCTTCAAAGGCGCCGGCCAGCACGGCCTCGCGATCGGACTCGGGAGTGAACACGACGATCTTGTACGACGCTGGCGACGCGATGGCCCGAAGGAAGGTGACGTCGGTGAGGCCCAGCCGTCGGCAGAGGCCGTCATTGATGCCGCCGGAAGTGCTGTCAAACGACGTGTGCGGGCTGAGAATCGCGATCCCACTGCGAGCCAGCGTCCACAGGTGGGCCGTGGTGGGCAGATCGGCTCGGATCTGCTTCACCCCGCGGAAAAGGACCGGATGATGGCTGACGATCACGTTTGCTTGCTCGTCGACCGCTTCGTCGGCAGTGGTTCCGCTGACGGTAAGACAGGTCATCACGCGCTCGACCTCGGCATCCGGATCGCCCCAGAGCAGCCCCACGTTGTCCCACGATTCGGCCAATCGGGACGGGGCGAACCCCTCCAGCCACCCGGCCAGTTCCCGAACGGTTCTCATGTCGTGCCTCCTGAATCGAGCCAGCGTTTGCATTCATCCCAGAGTCGGTGCGTCACCGGCCCGGGCGCAGGAAATCGGGCCTCGCCCCAGACGCTCACCGGGTTGATCCCACGTACGGAGTTGCTCAGGAACACCTCTTCGGGTTGAAAGAGCCCATCGAAGAGGCCCAGGGGAGATTCGTGAACGTCCAGACCGAGCCGGGCTGCCATCTCCAGGATCAAGCCTCGCATGATGCCGGGCAGGATGGGCCCCGAAGAAGGAGGCGTCCGCAAGTCACCTCCCTCCACCACGAAGAGGTTCGAGCGGCTTCCCTCCCAGATGTTGCCATCCGGGGAAACCGTCAGACATTCATCAAAACCCTCGCCGCGGGCTTGCTCGTACATCAACCGGTTGGGCCAGTAGTTCAAGGTCTTGTGACTGGCCAGCGGGTCGATTCGAGCCGGCCGGGCCGGGCCCAGCACGAGCCCGCTGGCCGCGACCGGCGGCGGCAAGGGAAACGAACGCATCCAGAGAGTCGATCCGTGAGACTCGGTGATTCCTCCGCTGAGCATGATCCGGAACATGGCGTCCCCCGCGCGACCGTCCGCGCGGGCCAGGTTCCTCAAGTCCTCGGGAGCCGGCAGGGCCGCCGGATCGAGCGGAATGCCCAGGGACGCGGCCGAATGAGTCAGCCGGTCAAGATGACGAGAAAGCAGCGTGGGGTGCCCGTTCCAGGTTCGAAGCGTCTCGAACAGCCCCAGACCGTGCTCGAAGGTGCGATCGAGCACGCTGATCGCCAGCGCATTATCGGCCACGATCCCTCCTCGAACCCAGATCATGGTGCGATGTCCTTTCCTTCCAGGACCGCGCGGAGGGCCTTTCCTTTATGAAGCGTCTCGTCGTACTCGGCGGCCGGGTCGGAATCAGCCACGATCCCACCTCCTACCTGGTAACTGACCTGCTGACCCTCGACCAGCATCGTCCGGATCGCGATGTTGAAGTCGCTGACGCCCCCGCGGCTCAGGTAGCCGATCGCGCCGGTGTAGAGGCTCCGACGGTTCGGCTCCAGCTCGTCGATGATCTCCATCGCCCGGATCTTGGGAGCGCCCGTGATCGAGCCACCGGGAAAGACGGCCCGCATCAGGCCGACCGGGCTGACGTCAAACCGCAGACGCCCTTCCACCGTGGCGACCAGGTGATGAACCTGGGCAAACGTCTCGAGCACCAGGGGCTCGCTCACCCGAACCGAGCCGTACTGGCAGACGCGGCCCAGGTCGTTGCGTTCCAGATCCACGATCATGGTCAGCTCCGCCCGGTCCTTGGCAGACCCGGCCAGCTCGGCGGCCAGCCGACGATCATCCTCAAGGTCGGCCCCGCGCGGTCGTGTTCCCTTGATTGGCCTGGTGATCACATGCTCTCCCATGGTCTGGTAGAACCGTTCCGGGCTGGCCGAGACGACCGCCAGGTCGCGCCAGGCGAGATAGGCCGAGAAGGGCGCGGGACTGCCCTCGAAGAGCCGGAGAAAGAGATCGAGGGGCACAATCTTGCCCGTTGCGGTGAACCGCTGCGAGAGATTGATCTGAAACACATCTCCCGCCGCGATATACTCCAGCGTGCGACGGACCCTTTCGAGATAGGCTTCTCGGTCGATGTTGCATTCGAGCGGTCCCAGGCTCGAGGCTCGAACAGGCCGGGGCGATTCCAAAGCGCTTCGGAGGGCCCGCCGCCAGAACCGGCACCGCCGCTCGGTGGCTTGCAATCCCTCCTGGGTCAGGTCCCAGCCGTGCAAGACCACCTTGCCAGTGAGGTTGTCCACCACGACTGCCGTGTCGTAAAGGGCCATGCGCATGTCGGGCAGCCGCGAGTCTCGCGAAGCCTTGCGTGGCAGCCGTTCCAGCAACGGCGCCAGGTCGTACCCCAGGAAGCCAATGAGCCCTCCCTGGAAGGAGGCTGCGCTCGGTTCGTCGATCTGGGTGGAGCTGGCCAATCCAAACTTCCGGACCAGCTTTTCCAGTTCCGCGAAAGGGTCGCCCTGGCCGGTCTCGAAGACACCCGAGTCGGAGCGGAGCGACCAGTGTTTGCCGGTTGCCTCGAAGACCAGCCGGGGGTAGGCTGCCAGAATGCTGAACCGCCCGGCATCGCCATATCCCGGCGCGCTGGCCAGAATGGCCGGCTCAGGCCAGGCGCCGATCGCTGCCGCCAGCCTGCCGGCGGGCAGGTCGAGAACCTGTTGCACTGCCCCGGGCAAGTCCAGCCTGGCCGTCATGTTCGAGCAAATTCCCCGAGAGGAAACGAAACGTGGGCGAGATCGACTTCATTACGATCATGGTCAATCCGTACAATCGCTTCAACCCGAGCAGCGAGAAGCGGGACTGGCGCATCACAGGCTCCGCGTGGGAATGCGTTCTGGGACGCTCATGCGTTCCAGGTTTGCGCCCGGCGACCTGACGACGCGGAGCGTCGGAGACGGCATCCCAACGCGGAGCGTTGGAACGAGGGATGTCAGGCAGGGCGTGGTGTTGAGCGAGGAGTGTCGAATTACAAGCGGTATTCGCATTGCGGTGAGCGTATTGATGCGCCTCGTATGCTGGTAGTGCGAGGTGAGAGGTGGGGGAGCATTCTTTGGTTGTGATCGTCGCGGGTCGGCTATCCCGTGGACACGAGCATCGGGACCGAGTTCAATATGTATGGAGGCGACGAGCCGGCCCGCGGGTGAGAGCGTGCGCCTCATCGAGCGATTCCGGTTCCGAAAAGGCTCGCAGCGGAGCCCGGCGCACGATTCGCCGTCCAGCACCGGGGCCGAGGAGGAGATCATGGCATCCACGACGCAGGAACTCGAGGCCTTCGTGAAGGAAGCCCTGCTGCGCGGTCTGGCGAAGCCGGAGATCGAGCAGGCGATACTCCAGGCCGGCTGGACCGCCGACCAAGCCAGAAGCGCGCTGGGGGCTTTCGCCGACGTGCCGTTCGCCGTCCCCGTGCCGAAGCCCCGACCGTCTCTCTCCGCGGCGGAGGCATTCAAGTATCTTTTGACATTCACCACGTTGTATCTCAGCGCGTTCCATCTGGGCAGCCTCTTCTTCAGCTTCATCGACAAGGCGTTCCCGGACCCAGCGTCTCCATACGAGGCGCGATGGGTCATGGATTCGTTGCGGTGGTCGGCCGCCTCGCTGGTGATTGCCTTTCCGGTTTTCCTGTTCATGTCTCACCACATCCAGTCCGCGATCGCTAGAGACCCGGTCAAGCGGCTCTCGCCCATCCGCCGCTGGCTCACTTACCTGACCCTCTTCGTCGCGGCAACGATCCTGATCGGCGACCTGACGACGCTCGTCTACAACCTCTTGGGCGGCGAGCTGACCGTCCGCTTCGTCCTCAAGGTGTTGACGGTCGCCATGATCGCCGGCACGGCTTTCGGCTACTACCTGTGGGACATGCGCCGGGAGGAACGGGAATGACACCGGTTTCCGGAACGAAGCTCCTGGCGTTCGCGGTGACCGCCATCGTGGTCGGATCGCTCTGCGCCGCCGTTGTCTTGCTCGACCCTCCCGGCGTCCAGCGTCAGCGGAAGATGGACGAGCGACGCATCCAAGACCTGATGAGCTTGCAACGAGCGACCGAGGAGTACTGGACGCGGCACAAGGCACTTCCGCCCGACCTCGCCACCTTGAGCAAGGAGCCAGGCCTGCGTGTTCCTGAGACTGATCCCGAGACCGGCTCGCCTTATGGCTACGAAGTCACAGGCCCGAAGTCTTACCGGCTCCGCGGCGTCTTCGCGCGCGATTCGGCCGAGGGAGCTTCGGCCCCTTACTACTCCGTGAAGTGGGCGCACGGGGCGGGTCGTCATTGCTTCGACCTGACGATCCCGAAAGGTATCCTGGAATCGGGATCTCACGATTGACGCCTGGTGAAGAGCGGAGCGCATGACATGAAAGTTCGCCTCATGTGTTCAATGATCGTCCTGCTGGCCGCGTCCCTGGTTCTTGCCGGCGACAAACCGCCCAAGGGCGTTCCTGTGGTGAAGATCGTTCCCGACGGCGCCCCGAAGGAGGACTACCGCAACTGTCGCCGGATGCTCGTCGGGCCGGGGGTCAACCAGCCGGAGCCATATCCCGGCTACCGTGGCTTCGTCGGCTGGCAGTCACCGATCGTGCTGCGGGACGGCACGATGCTGGTGGGTTTTTCGTCTGGCTACTGGCATGCCTCGCCGCCCTTTGCCTTCTTCAAGCAGGAGCCGGCCCGGCTGGCGGAATGGCAGAAGCTGGGGATGCCGACGGACGTTGACGCTCCTCGCGGCGGCCGTGCCGAGATCATCCGCTCGACCGACGGCGGGAAAACCTGGTCCAGGCCCGTTGTGCTGATCGACACGCCCTGGGACGACCGCGCTCCCAACTTCTGCCAACTGAAGGATGGCACGATCCTCTGTAGCTTCTTCACGTATCCCGGTCCCTCCGCCACCGACCTCGCTCGCGACCCGGCGCGGACCACGCTCACGGGGATCATTCGCTCGTTCGACAACGGCCGGACCTGGGAAAAGGAGCCGAGGCGGCTTCCTGTGCCGTTCGCCTACGACGCGACCGACGGTCCGATCATCGAACTCAACGACGGCTCCGCGCTCGTCTGCGTGTACGGTAGGACTGTCGAAGCCCGGCACGACATGGTCGCGTTCTGTCGGTCGACCGACAGGGGAAACTCCTGGGAGCTGCTCTCGACCGTGGCCACCGACCACGAGATGTCGGAGACGGCCGTGGCCCAGCTCAAGGACGGGCGCCTCGTGCTTATCTCGCGTCCCGAGGGGGACATTGCCTGGTCGTCCGACGGCGGCCGGACCTGGACGAAGCCTGTCCCCTTTGGTATCCGTCTCTTCGAGCCGCGGCTCATCGCCCTGCGCGATGGGACGCTTCTCTGTCTGCACGGTTCCTACGGCGCGGGGGGGCTCCGGGCGATGCTCAGCACCGACGGCGGCCTCACCTGGATCTGCCCTGCTCTCAAGTGGGGCTTTCCGATCGACCCGTCGGTCTACGGCTACGGTCAGGCCGTCGAGCTGGCCGACGGCACGGTCTGGGCCGCTTACATTCATACGGGAGGCCATTCGACGAAGGATGCAAAGTCCGAGGCCCTCTGGTCCATCCGCCTGCGCGTGCGGCCCGGCCACGACGGCATCGACATCCTGCCGGCGCCGGGCCGCTGAGGCTTCATTGGCGAATCATCCCATCAGGGTGATGGCGCAAGATCGATTGCCACGCGTGCGCGGAGGCCCTGGTCTTTGAACGTCAAGCCGAACTGGCCCGCGCGCAGGTTCTTGAGCACGCCCAGGGTCTCGGGACCGGGCCTGGGGGCGGCGGGACAGCCAAAGGCGGTTGATTCCATCGTCCCCCAGGTCTCGTTCCAGACGTACCGGCCGCCGCCGGGACAGGTCAGCCGCACGCCCCAGAGATCCTCGTGCATTTGCACTGGGTCGCGATCGGGAAAGAGCCGGTGGTACTCGTTGAGGAGAGGCAGGTTGGCCCAGCACTGGCGGCGCGGCATCTGGCCGATCGCGGACTGGCTCTCGAACGCCAGGAGCTGAAAGCCGTTAGTGCGGGCCTGCACCGCCAGGCTCTCACCCAGCCAACGCTCCGCGGGCTGAGCCGGCCGGCGATCCGCCTGTGCATGGCCCTTCCCTTCCGCGGCGTCCAGCCGATCCAGAAAACGCGTGACCACCTTCTCATTCGGCGAGACGACAAGCGCATGGGGCGTGGCAGCATAGTAGAGGGCGAAACCTCCGTCTGGGCCGCCGTGGGCCTCCGGCCGCTTGTCGCCTGCTCGCACGTAGTGGCGGCCGTTGTGCTCTCTCGTCTCGTAGACCAGCAGATCGGGCGCCGACTGCTCGAGGAACCCGCGCACGGCCCCCAGGAAGAGGGCCAGCCGGGCGCCGTCGGTCACCTGAACGTGCAGCCCCAGGGGAAGCTTGTCGAGGTTGCGGATCAGGAAGTTGTCGAAGTCCCCGTGCTTGGCCAGCTCGGCCAGGAACGGGTCTTCGTCAACGTATATGGCCGCGGTGTGGCCGAGCCAGCTCAACGCCAGTTGCTGGGGAATCCGGGTCATCGCCGAGAGCTGCTGTCCGCCCCGCTTCATGATCGCGGAGTTGACGTCGAGGGCGAGAACGGCGTGGAGGAGCGTGCCGGGGTGCGGGTCGCCGTCACCGGGGGCGATCTTCGATTTGCCCACAAGATCGATCATCCACTTGTAGTCGGTCCCCGCGATCAACGGCATCACGGTCAGGTCCGCGCTTACGCGCTTGCCAGGATCCGCTCCCAGGCGGATGGCGATCGGGTCGAAATAGTTCCGCCAGTTCATCTGGTAGCTGTTGCGCCAGGCTTCGTACGTGGTGGCTTCGCCACGGGTCACCTCGTCGAGCGGGATCTCGGCGATCGGTGTGGGGAAGAGCACCGAGCCATAGATGTCTGAGAAAACACCTGTTTTGCTCATCCGCAGGTGCCCCGGATCAAAATACGAGGGGTCGTATTTCATGAACCCGGGCGAAGCAATCTCGCCCGTCTTCGCGC
This sequence comes from Isosphaeraceae bacterium, assembly GCA_049966735.1. Classification (GTDB taxonomy): domain Bacteria; phylum Planctomycetota; class Planctomycetia; order Isosphaerales; family Isosphaeraceae; genus Aquisphaera. The sequence continues at coordinate 6,791 of JBMFUH010000072.1, read as the reverse complement.
GGGCGAAGGCCAGCTCCTCCAGATGATCGGCGTGGAGGCTCGCCAGCAGGCTGGCCGCGCGGACCCTGCGCGACGACGCGATGCGCCAGCGCGGGCCGCACCAGCGGCGGATCGTCGCGTCGGTCAGCACGATGAATCCCGTCCCGCCAGCCGCGTCGCGCGGATACCGGTCGCGGAAGAACCGGTACTCGGGCGCATCGGCCAGCCGGGGCAACCGGCCGCGCAGGGCCTTGCTCACCTGCTCGATCTGCCAGCGCGAGTTGGAGAGGACCACCACGCCGCCCTCGACCGTCAGATAGCTCGAGAGCGACCGGTCTGGCGTCCGGGCTACCCACAGTTTGACACCGTCGCGATCTTCCTCGACAACGGAGACGTCTTGCCCCGAACGGTGACAGGCGCCTTCCATCCGCTGGCGGAGGACGTGGGCCAGAGTCGCGGGGTCCCGGACTTCGAAGAGGAGGGCCAGATCGGTTCCGGTGGCGAAGTAGGGATCGGACCCGGTGACCGCGAGGGACCGGATTCCGGCCTTGTCTCCTCTCTTGGACAGGAAGAAGTAGTCGAGATCAGCAAACGACACGCCGAGTTGCCGCTCATACCTCCGCTGGACGGGAACGATCTCCGTCGCGCAATCGGTCAGCTCGAGCGCGGGGATCGCCGTCCCCTGAAACTCGGCCAGCAGGGTCCGGGCCGCGGCGAGACTGGGCAGGAAGAGGGCATGCTGGTCGGCGGGAATGCCCCGCGCCAGGGGGTCGACCTCGGGCTGCTTGCCGGCCAGTTTCTGTTCCCAGTTGATCGCGGCGACCGAGATGCCTGCCAGGGTGTCCAGCTTCACCATGGAGGGCGGCTGGGGCTGGTCGGGCACCACACCACTTGTCATCCCTCCTCTCGGGATCAGCGGCCGGTCGAACTGGAGGTTCTCGCTGATCGCGCGGCCTCCGCTGAAGAGCGCATAGGTCTGATCGAGCGAGGTGATGGTTCTGGAATCGTTGACGAAGCCAGACCGGTAGACGCGCTGGGGTGTTTCTCCGGCTTCATGAGGCAGGCGCGCCATGGCATCGCGAATCTGAACCCGGAACCAGGGAGCGCCCGGGACACCCCGCCAGAGCAAGGCATCGAAATGGCGCTGCTTTGCCTCGGCAAAGGCCCGCGCGGCCTCGGGGGTTGTGCGGTCAGCGGGCATGACGAATTTCAACGCGACCATCCCCTTCTCCGCCGGGACGACGAGCCGCCCGGTGATGGCTTTCCCCTCGTGCCCCGACGGGATGCGCGCGGCGAGGATGTCGTCCGGGTAAATGTGTGTAAGCAGCGAATAGGAGCGGTTCATCCACCGCTGTCGCGCGGCGTTGTCGGCGGGCATTGCCTGGTCGAGATAGGCCTCACCGGGCCCGGCGAGCACCACGTAGGGCGTCTGCTCGAACTGACCGTCACCACGCTCGAAGTGTGTCACGTCCGACAACGGTCTCGTGGCCGGGCCCGGCGGGAGCGCACCGTCGACCAGTTTCAGCTTGGCGATCGGCGACGCAACGATGACGTCCTCGGCGCCAAGGGCCAATCCACTTCCCAGCGCAAGCCAAGCGCCCAGGACCAATACGATCCCGGCGCCGCGGCTCCGAGTTGGCTTTTGCATGGTGTTCTCCTGGGGATGCAGCCGCTTTCGTTCAAGATGTTCTCGCTTCATGATCATGCACAAAGATCACTTCGCCGTGCCAGGCTCGTGCGGTCGCGACGGAATTTCCCCCGCGGACACCACCACGCGGTTTCTCGCCGGACGAGCCAGTACAATGTGTGGCGCGAGTTCACGCGAGGAGAGGTTTTCCAGGTTCGGGGCGAAGCTCGGCTTGGTCCGGATGCTCGATGACGAGCACGCCCTTTCAAGGAGATGTTTCCATGAGGAAGTTCTTCGTCTTTCCCGCAACCGTCGCGCTGGTCTGGGCCTTGTCCGTGACAGCACAGTCCCAGACCAAGACGTCCGAGACCGAAACCCCGGCCCAGCGCGCCGCGCGGCTGGCCTGGTGGCGTGACGCCCGATTTGGCATGTTCATCCACTGGGGCCCCGTCAGTCTCAAGGGGACGGAGATCTCCTGGTCGCGGGCCAACTCGAACCCCGCGCATCCCAACAAGGGGCCGATTCCCGTCGACGTCTACGACAACTTGTATAAGCAATTCAACCCCACGAAGTTCAACGCGGACGAGTGGGCCGCCCTCGCCCGGGCCGCGGGCATGAAGTACATGGTGCTCACGGCCAAGCACTGCGACGGTTTCTGCCTCTGGGACACGAAGGTCAGCCACTACTCGATTTCCAGCACACCGTACCGCCGCGACGTCTGTGCGGCACTGGCGGCCGCGGCCAGGCGACACGGTCTGCGCATCGGCTGGTATTATTCGCCGATGGACTGGCGCGACCCGGATTGCCGGACCGAGCGCAACGCCAGATACGTGGCCTCGATGCACTCGCACCTCCGCGAGCTGCTCACGAACTACGGACGGATCGACCTCCTCTGGTTCGACACCGACGGCTGCCCCGCTCCCTGGGAGCAGCAGAAGACCTACGCGTTGGTTCGCGGCCTGCAGCCGCGGATCATCATCAACAACCGGCTCGACCTGGGATCGATGAACGACTACAACACGATGCCCATCGCGCCCGGGGCCGATTACTACACGCCAGAGCAACGGATCGGCGGATACGACCACGACCGCCCCTGGGAAACCTGCATGACCCTGGGCACCCAGTGGTCGTGGAAGCCGAATGACGCGATCAAGTCGACCACCGACTGCATCCGCATCCTTGCCCGCTGCGCGGGGGGCGACGGCAACCTCCTCCTCAACGTCGGGCCCATGCCCACCGGTGAGATCGAACCGCGACAGGTCGAGGTCCTCCGCGGTATCGGCAAATGGCTTCAGAAGAACGGCGAGACCATCTACGGCACGCGCGGGGGACCGTTCAAACCGACCGAGCTGATCGCCAGCACGCGTAAAGGTTCAAGCATTTACCTTCATCTTTTGAAGCCGGAGATCAGCGGCGTCTTGATTCCTCGGATGGACGCCAGCATCAAGGAAGTCACCTCGCCGAGCGGTGATCTTGTGCTGGCGGAAGGAACGGAACATGTCTGGCATGTGAAACTCGCACCCCGGAAGGCCGGCACCGCCGACACCGTGCTGGAGATCAAGCTCGATCGCCCGGCCGCCACGCTTCCGCTCATGGAATTGCCGGCTCCGTCGGTGGAGACAAAGGCAAAGGCCGGCGCGGCGGATTCCGATTCCCCGCCTCCCCAGGTGGCCGTCTATTACTTTCCCAACTACCATCCCGGCGACCCGAGAAATTCACACATGAAAGGAGACAAATGGTCGGAATGGGAGCTGGTGAAGGCGGCTCGTCCTCGGTTTCCCGGCCACGTTCAGCCCAAGGTCCCGCTCTGGGGATACGGCGACGAGTCGGACCCGATGGTCATGTCGACGAAGCTGCGGACCGCGGCCCAGCATGGCGTCGATGCCTTCATCTTCGACTGGTACTATTATGATGATGGTCCATTCTTGAACCGCTGCCTGGATCTCGGATACCTGAAGTCCCCCTTTCGCCAGCACGTGAAGTTCGCGCTCATGTGGGCGAACCACGACTGGCTGGAGATTCATCCGTACAAGCGGGGCGCGCCGCACAAGCTGCTTTTCCCCGGCAAGGTGACTCCCGAGACGTTCGACAAGATCTGCGACCACCTGATCAAGGACTACTTCTCGGAGCCCAGCTACTGGACCGTGGGGGGGAAGCCCTATTTCTCGATTTACGACCTGGCGAAGTTCGTGGAGAGCTTCGGCTCGGTGCCGATCGCGCGCCAGGCGCTCGATCGGTTTCGCGACAAGGCGAAGAAGGCCGGACTGGCGGGCGTGCATCTCAACGCCGTAGCATGGGGTCAGCCGATCCTTCCCGGTGAGAAGAAGCCGACGGACCTACCGCGCTTGATCAAGGACCTGGGATTCGATTCCACGACATCTTACGTCTGGATTCATCACGTTCCGCTGCCCCGGCGCCAGACCGACTACAACGAAGTCCGGGACGCGTACAACGCGTACTGGAATCAGGCGGCGGCGCGCTACGGCGTTCCCTATTTCCCCAACGTGTCGATGGGATGGGACTCGAGCCCTCGGGCCAACCAGGCCGACGAGTTCGGCAACTTCGGCTATCCGTTCACCAACACCATCAGCGGCAACACGCCCGAGCGGTTCCGCGAGGCGCTCAAGATCGCGCGGGGCCGCTTGATGAAACAGAGCGGCCCGCGGATCTTGACCATCAACTCCTGGAACGAGTGGACCGAGGGGTCCTACATCGAGCCCGACACGATCAACGGGTTGAAGTATCTGGATGCGATCCGCGACACGTTCCCTCGCCCATCAGACCGGCAACCTTGATGTCGTCAATCCCGGAGATCGAGTGGGAATAGCGGTTCCCCAAGTCAATCAAGACCCGAGGGAGAGTCACGATGGAGGCCAGATTTCTTGGCCTCCACGTGGCCATTTCTCCGGCTTGCGCCTCACTATTTGGCGGGCGCTGGGCTCGAGGGGGTCTTGGGGGTCGTCGCGCCCCCCCCAGGCGCCGGGCTGGCGCCGGTCGGCGGGGTTTGCTGCTTGGGGGGCTCCGACGTATCACCGCAACCGACAAGGGCGAACGTCGCGGACATGAGTCCGATGCACGCGAAGGCACTGATGAGTTTCTTCATGGTTCTCCTGAATCGTCAAAGAGATCAGCGACCGGCGGCCACGTGTGAGGCATCCATTCGATCGCTGCTAAGAGTAAGACTTTAGGAGCTCCGGATGCCGAGGTCAAGGCATGCCGGGTGCCGCGCGAGCGATTGCCCACGGCGCGGTCGTCTCGAGGTTGAATGGCGACCCTCTTCCCCGCGATTCACGGACCGGACGACTCCAGAAGGCTCGACGCGCGAGCCGTGAGCACAGGGGCCACGGAGCGGCCCAGGTTCTCAATGCTGTCGCGCGCCAGCTCACCGACCTCTCCGAGGGTCACGCCCGTGGCCTGCGTACCAAGCTTCAGCGCGACGTAATCCTCGCCGACGCCGAGCAGCGGATCGGCCACGCCCAGGCCGGCACGGAGGCCAATTCGAGCCCAACTGCTCACACAAGACACGCCCGCGGCCACCGCGGCGCCGGCGAGTGGTACCAGCGGGTCGTCAACTCCGCTGTCTTTCATGCTCTCGCGAGCAACCCATGCTCCCGCCAGAGCGTGAGGGATTGCCAGGCTCGGCCGATATCGCGGCGGGAGAATCCGCATCTTGTCCAGCATCATTTCCGCCAGTGCCGCCAGTGCCCACGTCCCGGCGCTCGGGCTTCTCCTGGAGGCGGCCAGGAAAGCAGGCCCGAGAGCGAGTTTGAACCCGCTCAGCGCCGCGAGGGCCGTCGCGCGCTCGAAGGGCGATCGTTCATTCATCATATTTTGGCTCCTTCTTGTCGATATCCGGCACGATCGTTTGCACTGCCCGTTCTCCGGATTCGATCCCATAGAGGGACGCAAGATCCATGCCGGAGGCTCGACAAGGAGCCGGTCCGCCCCGGGGGGCGACAGCAAAAATTGATCAACTCTTTAACAATTGCCTCAAGACATACGAGAGGATGCCTCCATTTTCATAATAGAGAACTTCCTGGGGCGTATCGATACGGATGACCGCCGTGAACTCCTTGGTCGCGCCGCCCGGTCCCCGGGCCGTGACCTTGAGCCGGCGGCCGGCGGCCAGGCGGGCCGACAGCCCCTCCTCCGGCGTCTCCACCGTGTAGAGCTCCTCTCCCGAGAGGCCCAGGCTTTCAGCGTTCTGACCCGCCACGAACTGGAGGGGGAGAATGCCCATGCCGACCAGGTTGGAGCGGTGAATCCGCTCGTAGCTCTCGGCGATCACCGCGCGGATGCCCAGAAGCTTGGGCCCCTTGGCCGCCCAGTCGCGCGACGAGCCGGAGCCGTATTCCTTGCCGGCCAGGATGATCAGCGGCACGCCCTCTTTCCGGTACATTTCCGAGGCGTCGAAGATGCTCATCACCCCGCCATCGGGCAAGTGGCGGGTCCAGCCCCCTTCGGTCCCGGGCGCCAGGCGATTGCGCAGGCGGATGTTGGCGAAGGTGCCGCGCGCCATCACCTCGTGGTTGCCCCGCCGCGAGCCGTACGAGTTGAACTCGGCAACCGACACGCCGTGGGCGATCAGATACTTGCCCGCCGGACTGTCCGGCTTGATCGATCCGGCCGGCGAGATGTGGTCGGTGGTGATGCTGTCGCCGAGCAAGGCCAGCACCCTCGCCCCGGAGATCGGCGCCAGGGGCGCGGGCTCTTGCGGCATCCCCACGAAGTAGGGTGGGTTCTTCACGTACGTCGACGAGTCGTCCCACTGGTAGAGGTCTCCCCGGGGAACCGGCAGCGTCCCCCAGTGCTCGTCTCCCTTGTAGACCTCGCCATACTTGGACCTGAACATCTGAGTTTGAACGGATTTGAGCACAGCTTCCTGAATCTCGCCCCGGCTGGGCCAGATGTCCTTGAGGTAGACGGGCTGGCCCTGCTTGTCCTTGCCGAGGGGCTCGGTGGTCAGGTCGACGTCCATGGTGCCGGCCAGCGCGTAGGCCACGACCAGCGGGGGAGAGGCCAGGTAGTTGGCCCGCACGTCGGGGTTGATGCGGCCCTCGAAGTTGCGGTTGCCCGAGAGCACGGCCGCGGCCACGAGGTCCTTCTCTTGAATGGTCTCGGAGATTTCCGACGGCAGCGGGCCGGAGTTGCCGATGCAGGTGGTGCAGCCGTAGCCGACCAGGTT
>JBMFUH010000071.1:0-14073 GCA_049966735.1 Isosphaeraceae bacterium | reverse complement strand
GTGTCGGAACACGCGGAAGCCGCCTCCTTGAAGTCGATCGCACACTTCATGCGTCAAGACGGAGTTGAGAAAGACGCCACCGCTCAGGACGACGGCGTCGAGGCCGGCCGCGTCGCGAATGCGGGCGCAGACCGCGGCAACGAGTTGAACCACCGTCGTATGGAACCGCCGGGCGATCCGCTTGGGCGCGGTTCCTTTCTCGACATCCGCCACAACGGCCCTGATCAGAGGTCGGGTGTCGATGATCACGGGACTCTCGGTGCGATCGCCGTCATGAGGCGTATCCAGCCCGAAAGGATAAACACCGTCGGCCACGGCCCGCATCGCCAGCCATTCCAGCTCCATGGCCGCCTGCCCTTCGTAGCTGACGTCGTCTCGAACGCCGGCCAGCGCCGCCACCGCATCGAACAGCCGCCCCATGCTCGAGGTCGGAGGTGTGTTCACCCTCCGTATGAGCATCCTCTCGATGAGTGAAACCTCCCCTTGCAAACGGCTTGCCGCTACGTGAGCAATCGGTTCATGGGCGTCGACGAGGTGAGCGACCGCCATTCTCCAGGGCTGGCGGATCGCCTGCTCGCCGCCGGGCATGCCGACGTACCGCAGATGACCCCAGCGCCGGAATGACCGGTAATCTCCCAGCAGAAACTCGCCCCCCCAGATGGCACCATCCGTGCCGAACCCGGTTCCGTCGAACGTGACTCCGATCACGGTCTCATCGAGCCCGTTCTCGGCCATGCAACTGGCCATATGAGCATGATGATGCTGCACGGCGAGAAGCGCGCATCCACCGCGCCGCGCATGCTCCCGCGCGAGGCGCGTCGTGCGGTAGTCGGGGTGAAGGTCGTGGACGATCGTCTGGGGAACGACGTCGAAGAGTTGCTGATACAACCTGACGTCCTTCTCGAATTCCTTGCAGGCTTCGTAGTGGTCCAGATCGCCCATGTGATGGCTGAGGACGGCTTCCTTGTCGCGTCCCAGAGCGAATGTGGCCTTGAGCTGTCCTCCCAGCGCCAGAATCGGTCGTGGGCAGCGTCGGGGAAGGTCGATCGGCAGTGGCGCATAACCGCGCGACCGCCGGATCGGCAACTCCTGTCCGTCAACCACACGCGTGACCGAGTCGTCACACCGTACGTGAATGGGACGGTTGTGCGTCAGGAAGAGATCGGCAATGCCTCTCAGACGCTCAACGGAATCGTCCCGAAACGCGATAGGCTCGTCGGACCGGTTACCGCTAGTCATGACCAGCGGTGTCCCGTTCATTTCGCGAACAAGCATGTGATGGATCGGCGTATACGGCAGCATCACTCCGAGGTTCGGGTTCCGCGGGGCGATCCCCTCGGCGATCCTTGCGCCGGATTTCTTCCGCAGCAAGACGATGGGCGCGGCGGGAGATTGCAGGAGCAAGCGCTCGTCGGGATAGATCTGGCAAAACCGCTCCGCGGCGGCCAGATCAGGAACCATGATGGCGAAGGGCTTTTCATCTCGGTGCTTCCGCTGACGCAACCCCGCCACTGCTGTTTCGCTTGTGGCGTCGCAGACCAGATGATAGCCTCCCAGGCCCTTGAGCGCGCCGATTTTGCCGGCCCGGAGCGCGGAGACGAAGTGTGCCAGCGGAACGCTCGTCTCGATGTGCTGCCCTGTTGCATCAACCGCCTCGATCCGCGGGCCACATTCAGGGCATGCCGTGGGCTGGGCGTGAAATCGCCGGTTGGCCGGATCGTGGTACTCGGCCGCGCACGCGTTGCACATGGCGAAGGATGTCATCGTCGTGCGCTCGCGGTCGTACGGGAACCCGGTGATGATCGTGAGGCGCGGCCCGCAGTGCGTGCAGTTGATGAAGGGATAGTGGTAACGCCGGTCTGACGGATCAAACAGCTCCGAGAGACATTCCTGGCATGTGGCCACATCGGGAGAGACGAAGACCTGGCCTGCACGATCGGCCTCGCTGAGCTCGATGCGAAACAGGCTCCCTCCGCGGGGTGTCCGTCGTTCCCAGGTGACATCCCGGACCCGCGCCAGCGGCGGAGGCGTGGTGCGGAGGTTGACCAGGAACGAGTCAAGCAGGGCTGTCTCACCCTCGACCTCGATCAGCACCACGCCCGACTGGTTTCGCACGAACCCGGAAAGCCCCAGCCGGGAGGCCAGTCCGTGGACGAAAGGCCGGAACCCCACTCCCTGAACAATCCCGGAAACAACGATACTCCGACGCTCCATGGAATCAGCCCCGGTCGTAAGCGAACTGGGCCGCACGACACAATGAGGATAGCGTATCACAAGGCAAATGAGGGCAAAGCCACTCGTCACCTCGAGACGCGAAACCCGCGTGAGGACTGCAACCTCCTGTTGAGCGTTTCCACTTGATGTGGGAACAAGATTCTCGGAGTCGAGCGAGGTACATGCTCTTGATGATCTGTCGCACGAATGCTGAAAAGCCTCGCTTGCAGTATTTATGTTGGTAATGAATCCAAGAATGTCAAGAGATCGGTTCTTGAAATCAGCCCATTTTCAATCCGCGCCAGAGTGCGTCAAGTCATGCATGGCAAGGCTGAACGCTCCTGTCTCAATGCATCATGCAGATGCCTTAGAAAGCTTCAGGTCTTGCTCATGCCCGGATGGGCGAGACAAACCAGTATCGTAGCTGTGCGGACTGATGGCCGGGAGATTCTGTCCGCACAGTGGCCCCTAGCGGGGAGCCAGCAACCCGACAACCACTCTCGTACACCTGTAGGATGGACATTCTTGTCCGTCGCGGTCGGACAGGAATGTCCGACCTACTGCATCGCTTTCTATACTAGTCCACCTCATCGTAGGGTCCGCGGCGCGGACCGATTTCCCGAACGACTCGAAGAGGAGCACAACATGGCCGAGTCTCGATCGGTGATCTTGCAAAGGTTTCGCGAGAAGGTGGCGGCGGGCCGGCCGATCATCGGCGGCGGGGCCGGGACGGGGCTGTCAGCGAAGTGCGAGGAGGCTGGCGGTATCGACCTGATCGTGATCTACAACTCGGGCCGGTTCCGCATGGCCGGACGCGGCTCTCTGGCCGGACTCATGCCGTACGGCAACGCCAACGCCATCGTCAAGGAAATGGCCTACGAGGTGCTCACGGCCGTCAACCGCACCCCCGTCCTGGCCGGCGTCTGCGCCACCGACCCGTTCATGATCCCCGAGGTCTTCCTGGCTGAGCTGAAGGCACTCGGATTCGCGGGCGTGCAGAACTTCCCGACGGTCGGCCTCTTTGATGGGACCATCCGCGTCGGCCTGGAGGAAACCGGGATGGGGTTCGACCGCGAGATCGCCTGCATCGGACTGGCCCATCGTCTCGACCTGCTCACCACGCCTTATGCCTTCAACCCCGATCAGGGCCGGGCGCTGGCCGAGGTGGGGGCGGACATCATCGTCGCGCACATGGGGCTGACCACCAGCGGGACCATCGGCGCACGCACCGCCAAGAGCCTGGACCAGTGCGTCGATGAGGTCGCCGCCATCGTCCAGGCGGGCAAATCGGCCCGGGACGACGTCTTCGTGCTCTGCCACGGCGGACCGATCGCCAACCCCGACGACGCCCGCTTCTTGCTCGAGCGGGTGCCGGGTCTCGACGGCTTCTACGGCGCCAGCTCGATGGAGCGCTTGCCGACAGAACTGGCCATCACCCGGCAGACGGCGGATTTCGCGGGGTTGTGGTTGAATCGGCCGGGGAAGTGAGTCGTGGCGAGTGGCGAATGGCGAATGGTGAGTGGCGAGCCCACCGTAGGGTCCGCTGGGCGGCCCGAATCCCCCCGTCCATCGGTCCGCCCAGCGGGCCCTACGATACTACGAACCTGAGGAGAACGAGTACGAGTACCGAATACGATTACGAGCAGGAGGAATCGAACCACTGCCCACTCGCTACTAGAGCGTTTTTCGGGTCGATAGCTCACCGTAGTCCCGGCGCGCCGGGAGACGGCCGGAGCATTTGGTCCGCACAGCGGACCCTACGATATTTGATCAGTGCGCAAGCCGACTGTAAACCGCTCTAGCCACTCGGCCCCCGGCGCAGGGTGAAGTAAAACGTGGTCCCCTTGCCGGGCTCGCTCTCCAGGCACATCTCGCCGCCGTGCGCCTGGACGATCTTGTTGCAGATGGCCAGCCCGACGCCATTCCCTTCGAATTCTTCCTGGGTGTGCAGCCTGCGGAAGAGCTGGAAGATCCGCTTGTGATGGCGGGGATCGATGCCGATGCCGTTGTCGCGGACCAGGATCGTTTGCAGGAGGCCAGCGCTGGGGGCGGCAGAATCGCCCGGTGGCCCAAACAGGCCGATCTCGACGGTCGGCACCGGCCTGCGGTTGTACTTGATGCCGTTGGAGACCATGTTGGAGAGAAGCTGCTCGAGCCGGCGACGGTCTCCCCAGAGGCTGACGTGCTCGTCGAGCACCCGGACAACGGCCCCTCGACTGCGGATCAGCTCGGCCAGGTCGGCCCGAACCACGGCCACGAGATCGTCGAGGCTGACCGGGGCGAATTCGTCGGTCACCTTGCCGGCCCGTGAGAGCCGCAGCAGTGCGCCGATCATCGATTTCATCCGGGCCGAGGCGTCAACCAGTTGGCGCAGGTACTGGTTGCCTTCCGGGTCCAGCTTCTGGGCATGATCCTTCAGCAGGAAATCGGAATAGGCGGTCATCGTGCGCAGCGGCTCTTGAAGGTCGTGCGAGACCACGTAGACGAACTCATCGAGTTCCCGGTTCCTCGCAGACAGCTCGGCGTTGGCTCGCTCGAGCGATTGATTGCTCACCAGCAGGCGGTCCTTGAGCTCCTCGACCTCGCGATTGATCCGTCGCAACTGGTCGTTGAGCTGGATCAGCTCGCGGGTGCGCCGGCGCAGCTCACGTTCGGCCCGGACCTTCTCGGTGACGTCGGTGAGATGGCAGCGCAGGTAAGTGACGCGATGTTCCGCGTTGTAACGGGCGCCCGCGTTCAGCTCGACGGACTTGATCTTGTTCTGAGCCGTCTGCAATCGGAGGATCACTCCATGGATCTCTCCCTTGGCGAGCACGCGCTGCAGGGTCTCCGCCGCGAGGCCGCGGTCGTCGGGATGAACGACGTCAAGAAACGACCGCTTCTTCAGCTCATGCAGCAACAGCCCCAGGAACTCCTGCTCCGCCAGGCTGGAGTCGACCCAGTGAAAGGTGTGCGGATCGAGCCGGTTGACCATGTCAATGATCGAGTACTGGCCGGTGACCATGCCATCATCGCCGGCGGCCAACACCCCGGAGAGCGAATCGAAGAGTCCGCTGCCGGTCATCGAGTCTTCCTCTGCCGGGCTGGGCGGGTAGAACGGAATGAATTCCGTGCTACATGTCGGCTCCGACGAGTCCTTGGAGGAGGAAGCACGGCGGCTGAACGCGTGGGTGGCGAACCAGCGACACCAGGCGAGGAAACCAGCCGACACGCGAGCACGAGCCATGCTCAGCTCCCATCCGGGACCGCTTCCTGAGCCGATGCCCGGGGAAGCCAGACGGCGAAGCAGGCGCCCTTTCCCGGGATGTTGTTCGCCGTCAACCGCCCGCCTTGCTCCTTGAGAATCTCGGCGGCGAGGTAAAGCCCGTAGCCGGTTCCGGATTGCTTGGTTGTGAAGAACGGCTCAAACAGCCGTTTCAGGTGGATCTCGGGAATTCCCGGACCGTCGTCGGTGACGGAGATCCGGCCCCAGGCCTGCCCGTCTTCCTCCACCTCGTCGATCCGGACCTCGATCAGGCCGACGTCGCGAATCGAGGTGATCGCCTGGTAGGCGTTGGAGAGCAGGTCGATCATCACCTGAATGATCCGCCCCGCGTCGGCTTGCACCCAGAGACACTGGGAATCGACCGGGGCCTCCACCCGGACGCCTCGACCGCCGGGCGGCAGTCCCTTGACGAAGAGATCGACCGCCTCGAGCACCAGCGGCCCGATCTCGACCGTCTGGAGTTGTGGCGGCCCGGACCGTACCGATGCCATCAGGTGGTCGATGCGAGCCTGAAGCAACTGGGTGCCGCGGAGAATGGAATCGACCCACTGAAGATCGGCGTTCTGCGGATCCAAGGTCAGGCGGAGCAGTTCCGCGCTGCCACGAATCACCGACAGGGGACCGCGAATCTCATGAATGATCCCGGCAAGCAGCCGGCCCACCTGCACGAGCTGCCGGTTGAGCATCGTCAGGTTGACCAGATGGCGGTAGTGAATCAGCCGCCGGACTCGGGCGAGGATCAGCTCCGGCGCGGAATCCTTGGCCACGTAGTCGTCGGCCCCGGCTTCCAGCCCGGCCAGCACATCCGTGTCGTCATGGCGGACTGTGAGCATGAGCACTGGAACGCCGGCAAGCTGGGCGTCGCCGCGGAGGGCTCGGCAGACGGCCAGACCGTCCAGGTCGGGAAGGTTCACGTCCAGCACGATGATGTGCGGGCGCACCTCCAGGGCCTTCTGGACCGTTTCCGATCCGCCGCCGACCTCGAAGACCGTGTACCCGGCCCGACTGAGGATCGTCCGGAAGAGCGCACGATCCCCTGGGCTGTCGTCCACGATCAGCACCGTGCCGTTCTGCTCCATTCCCGCCCCCTCGGCTTCAGCCTTCCCCGGCTCTGGAGCTGTCTTCGCCCAGCTTGAAGATGATCGAACCGCGACAGGATCACAAGACCTGGTCGTTCGAATTCTGACCGGTCGTCTCGCTGCCAAGTCCACGCTATAATACCCTGAAGCGTCAATCCCGGAACGAACTTTTCTTTCTTCCCGCTCAAACCTGATTTCGGCCCTCTTGGCGACGGCTAGATCCATTGCCGATCAGTCCCCGAAGAGTCATCATGGCACCAGCCCTCCTCACTCGAAAAGACGTTTCTCCCCTGGCATTCGACGCGTATCGCAATCTGGCCGATTCCGAGCTGGACTCGCGAATCAGCGAGATCAGAAAGGAGCTGGGGGAAACGCTCAAGATCCTCGGGCACCATTACCAGCAAGACGCGGTGATCCGCCACGCCGATTTCCGCGGCGACAGTCTCAAGCTGAGCCAGCTTGCCGCGGCCAGCCAGGCCTGCCGCTACATCGTCTTCTGCGGCGTTCACTTCATGGCAGAGACCGCCGACATCCTCTCGAGGGAGGATGTTCAGGTCTTTTTGCCCGATCTGGCGGCAGGTTGCAGCATGGCCGACATGGCCGACCTGGCAGCCGTCGAAGCCGCCTGGGCCGACCTGGGCGAGGTGATCGACGCCAGCGACGTGATGCCTGTGACCTACATCAACTCGACCGCCGAATTGAAGGCATTCTGCGGCCGTCACGGAGGCATCGTCTGCACCAGCTCGAACGCGCGGGCCGTTCTGGAGTGGGCCTTCACGCATCGCCGACGTGCCCTCTTCTTTCCCGATCAACACCTGGGCCGGAACACGGCCCGGACAATGGGAATTCCCCTGGAGCAGATGACTGTCTGGGACCCCCGCCTGGCGCTGGGCGGCAACGCGCGAGGAACCATCGAGCAGGCGCGCGTCCTGCTCTGGAAAGGCCACTGCTCGGTTCACCAAATGTTCAAACCCACGCATGTCGCCCAGTTTCGCCGTCAGTTTCCGGGCATCAAGATCCTGGTCCATCCGGAATGCATGATGGAGGTGGTGGATCAGGCCGATGAGGTTGGGTCCACCGAGTTGATCATCAAGACCATTGAAGCCGCGCCTGCGGGCTCGAGCTGGGCCATCGGGACCGAGCTGCACCTGGTTAATCGTCTGGCCGCTCTCCATCCCGACAAGACGATCCATTTTCTCTCGCCGATGGTCTGCATGTGCGCCACGATGTACCGGATTGACCTGCCCCATCTGGCATGGTGCCTGGAGAACCTGGTACAGGGAACCCCGGTCAATCGGATCTCGGTCGATCCTGAGGTCGCCGGCTGGGCCCGGAGCGCCCTGGAGCGAATGCTCGCCTTGAAATGACCTGGGGTTTAGTATTTGGTGTTTGGTGTTTCGTGTTTGGTGTTTCGTGTTTCGCGCTTTGCCGTGAGACGCAGTACCAAACACCAAATACCACGAATGGAGAAAGTCAACCATCATGGCTGTCGTGACGAAGAAACCGCCCCTGACTTCGCAAACGGACATCGATCTGATCATCCACGCCAACCACTGGAACCCGTTCCTGGTACTGGGTCTCCACGAGATTCCCGGTGAGAACGGCCGGTCAGGGGACTGGCTGATCCGCGCCTTCCTGCCCGAAGCTCAGAAGGCCAGCGTGGTGGATCTGGCACGGGGCGAGCCCGGGGTCGTGGCGCCGATGGAGCGCATTCATGCCGACGGACTGTTCCAGGCCCGGTTCACGAACCGCCCCGAACCGTTCCCGTACCGGCTCAAGATCGAGAACTACGAGGGGCATAGCTGGGACTTCGTCGATCCCTACAGGTTTGGCCCCGTGCTCACCGACTTCGATCTCCACTTGCTGGGCGAGGGAACTCATCTCCGGAACTATGAGCGGCTGGGCGCCCACCTGCGGATGCACGAGGGCTTTCGGGGCGTTCACTTCGCGGTCTGGGCGCCCAACGCCCAGCGCGTGAGCGTGGTCGGGAATTTCAACCATTGGGACGGCCGGCGCCACCCGTTGCGCAACCGGGGCGCGACCGGCATCTGGGAGCTGTTCATCCCCGATCTCTGCGAGGGCGAGGTCTACAAGTTCGAGATCAAGAGCCGCAACCACGGCTATCTCGTTCAGAAGGCTGATCCCTACGGCTTTGCCGCCGAGCTGCGCCCCAAGACGGCATCAATGGTCTGGGACCTCTCCAAGTTCACCTGGAAAGACGAGGAGTGGATGGCCTCGCGGGGCAACCGGCAGGCACTCGACGGCCCGCTCGCCTTTTACGAGGTTCATCTCGCCTCGTGGAAGCGAAAGGCCGAGACGGGCCACGGCTTTCTCAACTATCGTGAACTGGCCCACGACCTGGCCGCGCACCTGGAGCACACCCACTTCACGCACATCGAGCTCTTGCCGATCACCGAGCACCCGTTCGACGGAAGCTGGGGCTACCAGCCCGTGGGCTACTTCGCGCCGACCGCTCGCCACGGTACGCCTGATGACTTCGCCTACTTCGTCGATTACCTGCACCAGCACGGCATCGGCGTGATCCTCGACTGGGTTCCCGCTCACTTCCCCAACGACCTGCACGGCCTGGGCTACTTTGACGGCACACACCTCTACGAGCACTCCGACCCCAGGCTGGGAGAACACCGCGACTGGGGCACCAAGATCTTCAACTACGGCCGCGCCGAGGTCCGCAACTTCCTCTTTGGCAATGCGCTCTTCTGGCTCGACCGCTACCACATCGACGGTCTGCGGGTCGATGCGGTGGCGTCGATGCTCTACCTGGACTACTCGCGCAAGCCCGGCGAGTGGGTCCCCAACATGTTCGGCGGCAACGAGAACCTGGAAGCCATCGATTTCCTCAAGCGGCTCAACGAGATCTGCCATCGCGAACATCCCGGCATCCTGACCATCGCCGAGGAATCGACGAGCTGGTCGGGCGTTTCCCGGCCCACGTATCTGGGAGGTCTGGGGTTCTCGTTGAAATGGAACATGGGGTGGATGAACGACACCCTGCGCTACATGTCCAAGGACCCCGTTCACCGCAAGTATGAGCACGGCTCGCTCACCTTCAGCATGATCTACGCTTTCAGCGAGAACTTCGTCTTGCCCCTCTCGCACGATGAGGTCGTCCACGGCAAGCGCGCCCTCCTGGACAAGATGCCCGGCGACCTCTGGCAGAAGTTTGCCAACCTCCGCCTCCTCTATGCCTACATGTACGGCCACCCGGGCAAGAAGCTGCTGTTCATGGGGGCCGAGCTCGCCCAGTGGCGGGAATGGAACCACGACGAGAGCATCGACTGGCACCTGCTGCAATGGCGCGACCACCAGGGAATTCTCAAGCTGGTCTGCGACCTGAACCGCCTTTACAGGAATGAGCCGGCTCTTCATCAGGTCGATTTCGACTGGCAGGGCTACGAGTGGCTCGAGCTGCACGACTGGGAAAACAGCGTCCTTGCCTTCCTCCGCCGGTCGAAGAACCCGGACGAATCGATGGTGGTCGTCTGCAATTTCACCCCGGTCATCCGCGATCGTTACCGGATCGGCGTGCCCTCCGGCGGCTTCTATCACGAAGTCCTGAACACCGACGCCGAGTACTATGGCGGCTCGAACGTGGGCAACTCGGGAGGCGTCTGGGCCATTCCCGAAGCGCACGCCGGCCGGCCGTTCCACCTTTCCCTCCGCCTGCCCCCACTGGGCGTGCTCTATCTCAAGACGCCCTCAGTGAGTTGAGAGAGATCACAAGGCGGCTGGATCGGAGCCGGCCAGGGACGTCGGCGGCAGCTCCGCTCTTTCACTCTTCCTCGAACTCTTCCAGGGCGCGAGGCGCCTTCGGCTTCGCTCCCTTGGATGCGGGGGCAGACTGGGAGCTGGTCTCGTCCGGGCTCCGGGCCACCTGGGGAATCAACTCGTCCATCGAGACGTTCCAGGTCACGTGGCCGATCGCGATAACGGCGGTTTTCTTGCGGACGTCCAGCTTGACGACCCGGCCGGGACGATCGTAACCCAGACGCGGAACCACGACCCGGTCGCCCGGCTGAAGTCGGGCCCGGGCGTCGGCAATCTGATCTTCCCGCTGTGCCTCGCGCTCGAGGTCGGCCAGCCGCTGGGCCAGCACCTCCCGCGACCGCTCGGCCTCGGCATGCGCCAGGAGCGCCGCCTGCCGCGCGTCCTCCGCTTCCTTGCGCACCCGCTGAATCAGCTCCCATTCCGGTAGGACATTCCCCGGGAGCTGTTGCAGATATGCCTCGGCCCGGCTCACGACATGCTCCGCCAGGCTCAAGCGGCGAGCGATCGAAAGCGCGTTCGACTGGCCCACGTCGCCGATGTGCACGCGGAAACGCGGTTGGAGCGTGTTGATGTCGAACTCGACGGCGGCGTTCTCGGCACGAGGGTTGCCCATGGCGTATGTCTTGAGGTCGCCGATGTGGGTCGTGACGATCGACCGGCAGCCGATGCTGTCCAGCTCGTCGAGGATCGCCCTTCCCAGCGCGGCCCCCTCGGCGGGATCGGTTCCTGCTCCCAGCTCGTCGAGCAAGACCAGCGACCGCTCCGTGGCGTGGCTCAGGATCTGGGAAATCCGCTTCACGTGTGAGGAAAAGGTCGAGAGCGACTGCTCCAGGCTCTGCTCATCACCAATATCGGCCAGAACGTCATCGAACATGGGAAGCTGAGAGCCGGGCGCGGCCGGAACGTGCAGCCCGCTCTGAGCCATCGCCGCCAGCAGACCCACCGTCTTGAGCGCGACCGTTTTCCCCCCCGTGTTGGGCCCGGTGACGATGAGCGTCTGGAACCGGACGCCGAGATGGACGTCGATCGGCACGACGCCCTCGGTCTCACCACTGGAGTCCAGCGGAGGCGCTCCCTGATCAGCAGGCGGCAGCGCGGGGTCCTTGCGGAGGATGGCCTCAAGCAAGGGATGTCTCGCCTGGTGGAGGACCAGACGACCCTGGTCGTTCATGTCGGGTGCGGACATCCGGTAATCCACGCTCAGCCGCGCCTGGGCGTGAATCAGGTCGAGCTTCGCCATGACCGCTAGCGTGCCCAGGAGCGAATCGGCCACCATGCCGACCTGAGCGCTGAGCCAGCGGAGGATCCGCCGGATCTCCTTGGCCTCGCGAGAGCGGAGATACGAAAGCTGCGCCGACTGCTCGGAGATCGCCACGGGCTCGATGTAGACCGTCTCGTTCGTGGCGCTTGTCCGCTGAACCGAACCCTGGATCTCGCCCCGATGATCCTTGGCCACCGGCAAGACGTAATGGTGGCCGACCATGGAGAAGTTGGGATAGCGGAGGATTCGCTTGATCTCGGGCGACCGGAGCATCCGCCGCAGGGTTTCCTGAATCCGCTCCTCAACCTGGGCGATCTCGCGGCGGCACAGCGAGAGCCGGCGGCTGGCGGTGTCCAGGATCTTGGCCCGGCTATCCAGACAACCCTCGATGGCAGCCGCGACGCCGGAGAACTCACCCACATCCTGGCGCAGACCGCCCAGGCGCGGAAACTGATCGCCCACGCGCGCTAGCCAGCCGTCGAGATAGCCCAGCGCTCGAAGCGTCTCGACGGTCTGGGCCAGGTCTTCGGGTTCGAGCATCGCGCCGGTCTGGGCGCGGCGGACATGGCCACGAATGTCGTGCAATCCGCCCAGAGGGGGTGCGAGTCTCGATCGAATCGCCTCGACCATCTCGGTCGTGAGAACCTGGCGATCGTGGATCTCCCCTGCCTCGGTGACCGGTTCGAGCTGACGTGCCGCTTCCTTGCCCAGCGAGCAGGCGGCCCGCGCGGCGACGAGCTGGCGAATGTTGTCAAAATCCAGCAGATCGAGCGTGTGCGTGTCCATGTTGCTGTGCGGCCCGGATCCTCGCGCGAAAACGTCTGCCACGGGGTGCGCCGGCGCACCGACATGGCCCCGGCGAGTCTCCGCGACCGGACACTCAACTCGCTTCCCCGGTTCGCGATCTTACCAGATCGCGACCGAAACCACCCAGGCCCGATCGGGTCCAATCCGGCCGCGAGGACGCTGATCACCCTCCGGTTCAGCGGCGCGGCGCCGGCTGGTTCGCGGGAGATCCGAGCGCGGCGGCGGGCTGACCGGCTGGAGACGCCCCGGCGGTCGAAGCGCTCGATGCGGCAGAGGTGGAGGAGCGAGGCTGTCCAGATGCCTCGAGAGTTGGCTTAAGCTCGCGCCGCCAGTCAGCCGGATCGGTGCCGAGATCCTTCCGCGTCAGTTTTCGAAGAGCATTGAGCGAGGCCAGCCGGATGGCCGGGTCTTCGTGGTCCATTGATTCGACGAGCATCGTGAGGATCCGCGGGTCAGTGGTCTTGAGCTCGGCGAGCCCCTCGATCGCGGCAATCCGCGCATCCTCGAGATTGTCGAGCGCCATGACCTGAGCCAGGACCGTCGCGTCCTCGGTTTTCCCGACCTTCCCCAGCGCCCGACAGGCCTCAATCTTGATGACCGCGTCGGGACTGCTGACGGCCCTGATCAGGAGCTGCCGTGCCTGGGGATCGCGCAACTCACCCAGGGCTCGACAGATCATCGCCCGACTCGCAAGCGGCTCCCGCCCGTGCTCGTACTTGTCAATGAGCGTGCGGACCGCCTTGACCTTCTGTTCCCGAGAATCGTACGCGCCAAGGGAAGCGAGTTTGGTGTAGGCCAGGTAGCGCACGTTTGGGTCGGGATCATGGCGAACGTGATCCAGGAAGCTCAGCGCCGTGGTTCCGATATAGGTCTGGCAGCCGGCCGCCCCGAGCGCGGCCACGATGAGCAGCCGGGCGAGCACGAGGTGATCACGCACAGGTCGAGCGGAGGCATCTTCCATGACCATCGGTCCCGCCACGCATCCTGGGAGAGGTTCGTTTCACCAGGCTGGCCGCATTCCCTCGCGACCATGCTTGATCGAACCCCGGGAGATAAGAGAAGTCGAGATCGGCTAAATGAGACGGGAGGAGTGAAAGCCGGATCTTGACGCCGGGATCTTACCGGGAACGCGATGTCTCGCCAAGAGCGAGTTGAACGGACGCGCGGGAGAGAGAATCAGACTGAGCAAAGCCGGCACTCGCCCGGAGCAGAGAGCCGGCTCATCGGAACCGGAGCGAATTCTTGCTTGCGAAGTGAGGCAGGTTGGGAAGAGTGTTTCGCTTTCCACCGGGCGAGCCGGAAACCACCACTCGTAACGATGAGGCTTCGGCCAGACGCTGCTCTTACAACCTGTCTGCACCTCACGGAATGAACTTAAGCACTGGGGCTCGGAGCGGGCTCGGCGGGCGCGGGGGCCGCGGGAGTCTGCTTCTCACCCAACTTGGTGATGAAGTACCGGAAGTATTCCCCTTCCTTCTTGCCCTTCTTGATGAGCTTCTTCGCCTGAAGGGTGCTCAGGGTCTTGGCGGTTGCCTTGGTGGCGAGCATCCCGACGGCCTTGGTGTCAGCAACCTGCTTGAGGATGCTCTTCTGGGTGTCGGACAGCCTGATGGCCGCGGCCTTCTTGGGGGCGGCCTTCTTGGCGGTTGCCTTGGGGG
>JBMFUH010000070.1:0-14242 GCA_049966735.1 Isosphaeraceae bacterium | reverse complement strand
ACAGCGGACCCTACGATATTTGATCAGTGCGCAAGCCGACTGTAAACCGCTCTAGAGTCGAGTAATTCTCGGAACCGATCAAGCTCTGCGCGGCACTGTGCCGCATCGAAGCTGATGGTAAGGAACTCCTTCACGTACCAGCTCGCTCCGCCATTGCTTCGAATGGGCGTAATGCTTCCTTCCGAAAGATCGCGAGGATGGTCACGGCATCGTCCGTGATCTTGAAGGCGAGGACAAGATCGGAGCCTGCCTGGATTGTATACGTCTCGTCGCCGGTTTTCAGGTGCTTCGATTTTGAACGGATGAGCGGGTCATTGCGCCAGTTTCTCAATTGATCGAACCACACGTCGATGTCGCGTCGGTCCTCCACTCCCAGCGTCATGTACTGAAAGCGAGCGTGCTCGGAAGTCTCAAGTTTCAGCGGGCCATCACTCATGGCTGATTCCCTGCAAGTAGCCTCAGGACTCCTATTGCTTTCCCCACACACAACCGTTGAGAGAACCGCTCCATTCACCCTCACTGTACTCCAGAAGGCGCTCGCCGGCATAGACGCATCTTCTCGGTGCCATACCCCTTTCGGCCGAAATCCGAGCGTCTTGACCCGGATACCCCGCGCACCGTCCTCAGCGTGTTGCCTCGCGCCTCGTCCCAAGTATACTGGAATGACTGTTTCGACAAGCGCAAGCAAGACAGGGGGCATCAATGGGACGCTGGATCGGGCTCGTGTGTTTGGGCACGGTGTTAGCTGTTGTGGCATGGGGAAATTGGAGCGGGACCAGGGCAACCTCGGCCCAAGCCGCGGTGCCAGCGGCGAAGTACCATTTCCTTCAGATCGGGAAGACCTACCAGTTCTCCACCGGGGGTCTGGGGTTGATCGTAGGGAGAATCTTGGACGGGCCCACAGGTGATTGGGTCAAGCTAGAGGTCGTAGGTGATCGGAAGGGCGTGGTTTGGGTTAACCTGAACCTCATTGCCTCGATTGAGCAGACAAAAAGCGCTGATTAAGACCGACAATGCGGTGGGGGATCAGAGCAACCCCGACGGCAGTAACCATTCGAATTGAGATCTCCATTTGCGGCTCTACTCTTGAAGCCGTGGTCGTTTTGTCGACTTTGCGGTATCTTCCTGAGTTGAGCACAGGAGTTGTCCGGAGATCGCCCCGAGCGTCGACCGTACCCGCATTTGAGGTCCTGCCATGAGTGAGAAGCTGCCCGATTCCGCGAACCTGGAAGACTGGAAGAAAGCCGCGACCAAATCCATGCGGGGGGGCGACGTCGCTGCCTTGAACTGGATCACGCCCGAGGGGGTCGTCGTCAAGCCGCTCTACACCGCGAAGGACATGGAGGGGCTGCTCTACGCGGACACTCTTCCGGGGTTCGAACCGTTCCTGCGCGGGCCCCAGGCGACCATGTACGCGGGCAGGCCCTGGACGATTCGCCAGTATGCCGGGTTTTCGACGGCCGAGGAATCCAACGCGTTCTACAAGCGAGCGCTGGCCGGCGGCGGCCAGGGGATCTCGGTGGCTTTTGACCTGGCAACTCACCGCGGCTACGACTCGGACCATCCCCGGGTCCAGGGCGACGTGGGCAAGGCCGGCGTGGCGATCGATTCGGTTGAGGACATGAAGATCCTTTTTGACGGCATCCCCCTGGCCAAGATCTCCGTGTCGATGACCATGAACGGCGCGGTGCTGCCGGTCCTGGCGGGGTACATCGTGTCGGCCGAGGAACAAGGGGTTTCGCAGGACAAGCTATCCGGCACCATCCAGAACGACATCCTCAAAGAGTTCATGGTGCGCAACACCTATATTTACCCTCCCGAGCCGTCGATGCGGATCGTCGCCGACATCATCGATTACACGGCCCGGCACATGCCGAAGTTCAACTCGATCTCGATCTCCGGCTATCACATGCAGGAAGCCGGCGCGACGCAGGCCCTGGAGCTGGCCTTCACCCTGGCCGACGGCAAGGAGTACGTCAAGACCGCGCTGGCCAGGGGGCTGGACGTCGACGAATTCGCCGGCCGGCTCAGCTTCTTCTTCGGCATCGGCATGAACTTTTACCTCGAGGTGGCCAAGCTCCGCGCCGCGAGGCTGCTTTGGTGGCGCATCATGAAAGGATTCCATCCCAGGAAGCCGAAGTCGATGATGCTCCGCACGCACTGCCAGACCTCGGGCTGGTCGCTCACCGAGCAAGACCCGTACAACAACATCGTGCGGACGACCGTCGAAGCGATGGCCGCGGTCTTCGGCGGCACGCAATCGCTGCACACGAACGCGTTCGACGAGGCCATCGCCTTGCCGTCCGACTTCTCGGCGCGGATCGCTCGCAACACCCAGATCATCATCCAGGAAGAGACGCACATCTGTCGCGTGGTCGATCCCTGGGCGGGCTCGTACATGATGGAGCGGCTGACCCAGGACCTGGCCGACAAGGCCTGGGGCATCATCGAGGAGGTCGAGTCGATGGGGGGGATGACTCGGGCCGTCGAGTCGGGCTGGGCCAAGCTCAAGATCGAGGAATGCGCCGCGGACAAGCAGGCGAAGATCGACTCCGGTCAGGACGTGATCGTCGGGGTGAACAAGTACCGGCTGGATCACGAAGATCCCGTCGAGATTCGAGAGATCGACAACACGGCGGTCCGGGAATCGCAGATCGAGCGACTCAGGAAGATCCGTGCCAGCCGTGACGCCTCCGCCGTGGAGCACGCCCTGCATGCCTTGACGGAATGCGCCCGCACCGATGAGGGCAACCTGCTGGACAAGACCGTGCAAGCGATCCGGGCGCGGGCCACGGTGGGCGAGGTCTCTGATGCGCTCGAAAAGGTCTGGGGGCGGTTCCGCGCCACCAACCAGATCATCTCGGGCGTTTACGGCGCCGCGCTGGGAGCGGACCATCAGTGGGATGAGTTGAAGGCGGAGGTCGAGGCTTTTGCCACGGCCGAGGGGCGTCGTCCGCGGGTCATGGTCGCCAAGCTCGGCCAGGACGGGCACGATCGGGGCGCCAAGGTGGTGGCCACGGCGCTCGCCGATCTGGGGTTTGACATCGACATCGGCCCGCTCTTCCAGACCCCGGAGGAGGCAGCTCGCCAGGCCATCGAGAACGACTGCCACGCCATCGGCGTCTCGACGCTGGCCGCCGGCCACAAGACGCTCGTACCGGCACTCGTCCAGGCGCTCAAGGATCAGGGGGCCGAAGACATCATCGTCTTCGTTGGCGGTGTGATTCCTGTCCAGGATTACGATTTCCTGTACAAGGCCGGCGCGAAGGGCATCTTCGGGCCCGGCACGCCCATTCCCACCTGCGCCGAGCAGGTACTCGATGCCATCAAAGCCACGCGGGTTCATGCGTGAACCCACGTCGGCCTCGTGCCGGAGACGGTGGGTGACCGTCGAAGCTTTGAGAATGGCCGGGACGTAACCAGCGCGAGACCGGAACGACCCAGGAGATTAAGGGCTGAGCCCGGGCCTTTTTGCGCCTGATTCGCCTGCACTCGCCACTCGCCACTATGGACTTGGAGAGCGGAAGCGGCGGACGATTTCGGCGTACTGGCTGGCAAGGTCGCGGATGCGGGTGAAGTCGCCGGCGGCAACCGCCTTCGCTTCCACGAGCGCCCCGCCGACGCCCAGGCAGCAGGCTCCCGCCTTGAGGAAGGCAAGGGCCGTGGTGAGGTCGACGCCCCCGGTGGGCATCAGCCGGATCTGGGGCAGCGGCCCGCGCAGGGCCTTGAGGTAGGGCGGACCGCCGACGTCGGCGGGGAAGACCTTGACCACATCCGCCCCGGCTTCCCAGGCGGAGACGACTTCCGTCGGCGTGAACGCGCCGGGCATCACCACCTTGTCGTAACGGCGGCAGAGCCGGATGACGTCGAGGTTGACGATGGGGGCCACGATGTACTCGGCACCGGCCAGCAAAGCGGCCCGGGCGGTTTCCGGATCGAGTACGGTTCCGGCTCCCAGCACGACTTTGTCGCCGATCTCGTGGCGAACCTGGCGAATGACCTCCACGGCGTCGGGAACGGTGAACGTGATCTCGGCGGCCGTGACGCCCCCCTCCGCCAGCGCCTGGACGACCTTTACCAGCGAGGCGCTCGACTCCGAGCGAACCACCGCCACGACGCCACCGTCCACGATTCTTTTCAGGGTTGTCTCTCGACTCATGAGTGTGCCTCGACTGAATGGGGGGAGGGGGCAAGACGCGGCCCCGGCCCACGTTCCGGGACCATTCCACCCGCAATCGCCCTCCAGGCCCTTGATTCTATCAGCCGCCGCCTGCGGCTGGCACTGAGCACACCTTCGCGGCCGACGTCGGAATTTTGTCGGACTTCGCGGGCGGTTGGCCATTTCCTCGCATGAAGCGGGCGATGACAAGGCGTCGTCGAGGCCGCGAACACCGCCAAGGATTGGCACCAACGATGAGGCAACGCTCATGGCAACGTCACTGCGATCGTCGACCTTTCCCGCCCCCAATCGGCTCTCCCGCTTCTTTGGCCTGGCTGGCCGCCGACCGCGCGGCGACCGGCGGCAGGCGGCTCGCAACCGCGTCTTCTTCAGTCTCGAGGCGATGGAAGAGCGGGCGTTGATGTCGAATATCCCGGTCCTGGCCACGGTTTCGGCTCCGGCGACCACGCCCACCGTCGTCCAGCTCGCGCCGATGCAGAACACGGTCGTCAACGGCAGCTTCCCGCAGTGGCAATACTGGAATCAGGAGGTTGAGGCCAACCTGACGGCCGGTGAAATCTACGCCGTCTCGGAAGACGTCCAGGCCACCAACCAGGCGGGACAGTTCTCCAGCAACACGCCCTCCGGGCTTTTCGTCGCGGAGCCCGATGGCACGTGGGCCGGGTATCACGACACGTTCTCGGCGCCCACGACCGACCCGCTCACGGGGAATTCGACTAACGACAATTCGGTCGTCTTCCGTGCACCGGTGACAGGACTCTACACGTTCGGCGTGGGGCATATCGCCTATGGTTCCACGTCTGACTCCTATACGCTGACGATCCGCCCGATCGCCCTGGACAACAGCACCCTGGTCCCGGACCAGAACGCCGCCGACGCCGCCAAGCTGAGCTTCCAGGGGGGCGGGCTCTATGCGTTCCTCGACCCGACTGACACCGTCTTGACTCTCGACGGCCCCACCGGGCGCGGCTTCCAGCTCACCGGCCAGTTCCAGGAGACCGTGACGCCCGTGTCGGGATCGAGCCTGACCACCGCGACGATCACCTCGACCGGCTCGTCGATCACGCTGGACTCGGGCCTGGGGCCGATCACCTTGCCGCTGCCGTCGGGAACCAATTTTACCGTCACAACCCTGGCAAACGGTTACAACGGTCTCTTCGGCGAGGTCTCGACGGCGGGCGTCCAGTTCCCAGCTGAGTCGATCATCAACGACATCCTCAATCCGGTCTCCAGCCAGGTCGGCTTGAACCTCAACTCCCTGGGCCTGAGCACCGAGCTGCCGGGCGTGGAGTTTGGTATTGCCCTGGGCGACAACCCCGCCGTGATGGCAAACAACGCGCCGGTGAATCCCGCCGTGCCCTACCTCTATCTCAACGTGAACACCGGCTTCACCGCGTCGTTCGGCAAGATCGAGGCGGGGGCGCTGGCGAAAGGGGCGAGCGTGGCCATCGACCCGGCCGACCCGTCGATCTTCGTGGACATCAAGGGGCTGCCCGGCCTGAGTAACCTGAACTTCGGCCTTTCAGAGCACGGCTACATCGCGTTCACACCCGAGCAAACGCCCAACGACTGGGGCAACCAGGCGCTCTACGGCGACGTCTCCTACGGCGGCACGCTCAACATCGCGGAACTGACCGAAAACGCGGTGCCGATCTCCCTCTCCGGCGAGGCGGTCATCAACTTCAACACGACGGCCGGACCGTGGACCAGCGGCCTGGCCCAGAAGGTTCAGGACCTGTTCAATGGCGATGCCACCCTGAGCGAGCTGGAGACGGAAGCCTACGGACTCAACGGCACCATGGGCCTCGCACTCGGTGTCGCGGGCGGGGGGGATCTGTCGGTCCCACTGGATGCCGCCACGGTGATCATCGACGGCCCCGCTCAATCCCTCTACTTCCGGGGCGGGACGATCAACCCGCTGGCAGGGACGCAGGTCGCCTTCCTCGATACGAACGCCAACGGCGCGGCGCTCGGGTTCACGGCCGACGGCTATCTCAATTTCGGCAACGGCCAGTTCGATGCCACGCTTTACGGCAACTTCACGATCGACCAGATCGGCCTGTCCGGAACGCTCAATGTCAGCAATTCCGGGATCACGGCCAACGCGTCGCTGGACCTGGGCTTCCTCTATGGGAGCGTGAGCGGGTCGATCTACTGGTACGGCGGGTATGAACTGGGCGGTTCGGTGTATGTGTCGATCGGCGCGGACGTGGGCACTCCTGACTCCGCCAACGTCTCCGGCGGACTGGACGGTGTCCTGAACATCGCGCTTTACCAGAACGGCTACGCCGACATCTGGGGCAATGCCGAGGTCTACGGCTCGGTCTCCGTCGCGGGCAACAACATCGGCTCGATCGATCAAATCGCCTACTTCAACGTGTCGACGAACGTGGGCTTCGATCCCTCGTCATTCCTCAACGAGGCCGCGAGCGCCATCGACTCGGCCGTCGAGAGCCTGTACAACTCCTGGTCGCAGAGCGTCCAGAACGGCTGGAACTGGTTCTGGAGCGGAAGCTGGCTGTGAGCGTCACGGCGAGCGATCCACTGCCGCTCTCTCGAAACGCTGATTCACCCGATCATCGTGGCCGTTCCTCGACAATCTTTTGCGATGGTCGACGAAATGCCATGATGATCGGGATGGTTTGTTTACAGGGAGAGGGCTCCCCGTGGGCGAGCGGCCCGTTGGATGTCACGCCCAACCGCTATTCCTCAGAACAGGAAGATCACGTCGAAGGCGAGCGTCAACTGAGATTTCCGGGTGCCATTGCTGTACGCGGGGTGGTACTGCGACCAGTCGTAGCGGGCTTCGGGCCTGATCCAGAGCCAACTGTAGGGCCTGATCTGAGCGCCAATGGTCTCCTCGTAGTAACGATCGCCGACGAGCAACCCCGTACGGGCGCCGTTGGTGTCCCAGAACACTTCCGACCGCCAAACCCCCATGAGCTTCTCGTTGAAATTGTACAGGAACCAGTTGCCGAAGCTGTACCAGGTATCGTAATTGGGGGTGCCGTTCTGGGGCACGCCGTTGATCCGCGGAGCGCCCAGGCCGGGAATGGCCCGCTCCATGCCCTGATCGGTTTCCATGACCTCGGTCAGCTTGTCGTTCCACTTGTGAGTGAGGACGGTCGTGAACAGGGTTCGGTCGTCTCGGTGGTAGCCCGGGTTGTTCAGGCCGGCGATGGAGGGGACGTTCACATAGCCGGTCGGATAGATCGGCTGATTGGCCGGCAGCATGCTGGGGAACTGGTTCGGGCCCCAGACGGCGGTGAACGCCAGGGCCCACTTCTCATCCTTCGAGGTCCAGGAGAAGCCGCCAATGTATCCCCAGATGTAGCGCTGGTTGATGAAGCGATCCCAGCCGTTGATCGCACCGTTGTAGAGATTGATCTTGTCCGTGACGTGCAGAGTGGTCAGGACGCCAATATGAGTGAACGGTTGGCCGTAGTTGAACATGTAAGGCACGGACAGCAAAGGTCTGCCCGTGGCGGGCACCACTTCGTAGCCGGCCAGCGTGTACCAGCGGCCTCCTTTGACGTCCAGCCCTCCCTTGGTGAGGATCGGCAGGTGCATCTCGCCATAGATCTGGGCGATGTCGTAACCGGGAAACCATCCCTTGGGAAACGCGCGGTTGAACAGCCCCTGCATGTAGTTGAACTGCCAGTCGTTGCCGAAGAGGTTGTCCATGCGGAAACCGAAGTTGATCTTGTCTTCCTGCTTCAGCGGTTTCTCGAAGATGAGGTAGTACTGGTTCCCCATCCACTGATCGGCCTTGTAATTCGGGTTGACGCCGAAATTGATCCCGTTGCCGCGGCCATTGGCATTGCCGGTGAAGCTGTTCTCGATCCAGCCGTAGACACGCCAGGCCGAGTCCTCCGGCACGTCGAGGAATTTCATGAGCAGGCCGCGGGTATCCTTCTTCGCTTCCTCGGCTTGTGCCTCCTCGGCCGCGGTCGTGGATGTCGTCGGCTCACCACCACCCAGCCCGCGTTCGGCGGCGGGCACACTCAGGTCGCTGAGATTCGATCCGGGCTCGCCCGGCGCGATTCCGGCCGGAGGAACGGTGGCGGGAGGCTGCGCCTCAGGCGCGGGCGGTTGTGCGGCAACGCCCGCGGCGCCAGCCTGAACCTGACGGACCGACGTGTCCGTTGTCCGGGCGATCCGTACGGCCGGCCGGGTGCTGGGGTAATAGGCTCTCGGTTCGCCGTAATTCTTCGTCCAGGCCCCACTTGAAACGCCGCTGGAGGACGCGGCGGGCGCCTGGCCTCCGTCGGTCGCCGAACCGGTCTGAGCCTGCGTGAGCCCGGTCGATATGATGAACAGAAGGGTCGTCATGGCCCCCCCGTGGCCACACACGGACAGCGGATTCCTCATCCTTCGGAACCTCCCACCAGAACCTCAGTCGAGACTGAGGGCCTTCTTTTGTGCTCCATCATGACGTACCCGCGCGCCCGCGTGGTTCAGGGCGGCCGACACCCCGACGTCGTGTCTCATCCCCATGAAACCGTCATCGGGGTTGCCGAGGGAGAGGAATCCGAGACGTACCGCCTCACTCCAGAAATCGGCATCGTGCAATTTGCAGTTGAGGGGATTTCCCGAGAACGAGAGAAACAACGAGATTTGCGCCCCTGACGGACCTGACGGTCTGAGCGGTTGCACGAGGAATGAGACAAAGGACGATCCGGGGCTGGCTTGCATGCATCACCAATCAGAAGGGAAATCGATCCTGTTGCAATTCCCAGGCTAACCCACTAGAAACGAAGGACGCCCTGCCGCGCCGCTGTCTGGCGCGGTTGCGGTATCGACGTCACAATGAGGGAGGGATTGCATGGCAAAGACGTCCAAAGACGTGGAAAAACTGGTGAAAGACGCCAACGTGGAGATCATCGACCTGCGGTTTGTCGATCTTCCGGGTGTCTGGCAGCACTTTTCACTGCCGGCTCGCGAGCTATCGGATGATATGTTCACCGATGGGCTTGGCTTTGACGGGTCGAGCATCCGCGGCTATCAACAGATCCAGGAGAGCGACATGCTGCTCTTCCCGGATCCCGAGACGGCCTACATCGACCCGATTCTCAAGGTCCCCACGCTGAGCATGATCTGCAGCGTGCGCGATCCCGTGACCCGGGAGCGGTACACCCGCGACCCCCGGCACATCGCCAACAAAGCGGAAGACTACCTCAAGAGCACCGGCCTCGCCGACATCAGCTACTGGGGGCCCGAAGCCGAATTCTACATCTTCGACGATGTCCGCTACGACCAGACGGCCCAGGCGGGCTATTACTACATCGACTCGGTGGAAGGGGTCTGGAACACCGGACGCCCCGAAGCCCCCAACCTGGGCTACAAGCTGCGGCACAAGGAAGGCTACTTCCCCGTCCCGCCAGCGGACCAGTTCCAGGACCTGCGGTCGGAGATGATCCTGACCCTGGAAAAGGTCGGCGTGCCGGTCGAAGTGCATCACCACGAGGTCGGCACGGCGGGCCAGGCCGAGATCGACATGCGGTTCGGCACGCTCACCAAGATGGCCGACAGCCTGATGTACTACAAGTACATCATCCGCAACGTCGCGGCGAAGCATGGCAAGACCGTGACCTTCATGCCCAAGCCGATCTTCGGCGACAACGGCTCGGGCATGCACTGCCACCAGAGCCTCTGGAAGGGCCAGACCAACCTGTTCTGGGATGAGAAGGGCTACGGCCAGATCAGCCAGATGGCCAAGTACTACATCGGCGGCCTGCTCAAGCACGCCCCCGCGCTCCTGGCGCTCTGCGCGCCCACGACCAACTCCTACCGCCGGCTGGTTCCGGGCTACGAGGCGCCGGTCAACCTGGTTTACTCCCAGCGCAACCGGTCCGCGGCCGTGCGCATTCCGATCTACTCCAAGAGCCCGAAGTCGAAGCGGATCGAGTTCCGCTGCCCCGACCCCTCGTGCAATCCCTACCTCGCCTTCAGCGCCTTGCTCATGGCCGGTCTGGACGGCGTGTTGAACAAGATCGATCCCGGCGATCCGATCGACAAGGACCTCTACGACCTCGAGCCGGAGGAAGCCGAGAAGGTCAAGAGCACGCCCGGTTCGCTGGGCGAGGTGCTCGACGCCCTGGAACACGACCACGAGTTCCTGCTCAAGGGCGACGTCTTCACCCGCGACGTCATCGAAACCTGGATCGCCTACAAGCGCGAGCGCGAACTGGCGCCGGTGAACCTGCGCCCCGTGCCTTACGAATTCTTCCTTTACTTCGACCTGTAAGCTTCGCTCCGGTCGAATGCCCGCCGGGCCTGGTTCCACCCTCCCACCAGGCTCGGCGAGGCCTCCAGAGATCCTTTCTCAATGTGAACCGATCACTTGATAAATAGCATTTCCTGATACGTCGGCAAGGGCCAGAGGTCGTCGGGAACCAGCGTTTCGAGCTGGTCTCCGGCTGTTCGGACGGCGCTCATGGCGGGGATGATCACGTCGCGGGCGTACTTGGCGTGATCCAGCGAATCTCCCTGGGCCGGTTCCTCGACAACCTCGCTCAGGTTGTCGGTTGCGCCCTGGATCGCTTCGATGGCCGCCACCAGCTCGTTCAGGTGAGCGGTCTGGCTCTTGGGGACCGTCGCGCCGGTGTTCTTCAGGTTGGTGATCGCGGCGGCCACCTCGGCCTGATAGCGCAAGGCGGCGGGCAGGATCATCCGCTGGGCGATCTGGATCGTCAGTTGCGATTCGATGTTGATCGTCTTGTGATAACCTTCCAGGAAGATCTCGTACCGGGAGTGCAGCTCGCGCTCGTTGAAGACCCGGTACCTCGTGAACAGTTGCATCGACTTGGGCGAGACCAGGTCAGGCAGACTGTCGACGGTGCTGCGCCGGTTGGGCAAGCCGCGTTTTTCCGCCTCGGTGTGCCAGGCCTCGGTGTAATTGTCGCCGTCGTAGAGCACCGACTTGCTTTCCTTGACTGCGGCCTGGAGCAGCTTCTGGATCTCGCTGTTCAGGTCCTTCCTCGCGGCCACGGCCTTCTCGAGTTCGGTGGCGAACTCATCGAGGGCCTCGGCGACAATCGTGTTCAGCACGACGATCGGCCCGGCGATCGACTGGGAGGAACCCACCGCGCGGAACTCGAACTTGTTGCCCGTGAAGGCGAACGGGCTGGTCCGGTTGCGGTCGCCGGCATCGCGCGGCAACGTCGGCAGCACGGAGACGCCGATTTTCAGCTCGCCCCCAGTCTTGGCCGACTTCGCGCCGCCGGCCTCGATCTGCTCGACGATGTCCTGGAGCATGTCGCCCAGGAAGATCGAGATGATGGCCGGCGGAGCTTCGTTGGCGCCCAGGCGATGGTCGTTGCCGGCGTGCGCCACGGCGACCCGCAAAAGATCAGCGTGCTGGGACACGGCCTTGATCACGGCCACCAGGAAGATGAGGAACTGGGCATTGTCGTGCGGCGTGTCGCCGGGCTTCAAGAGGTTGTTGCCCTGGTCGTCGGCCATCGACCAGTTGAGGTGCTTGCCCGAGCCGTTGACGCCGGCAAACGGCTTCTCGTGCAGCAAGAGCTGCAGGCCATAGCGGTCGGCAACGCGCTTCATCGTCTCCATCACCAGCATGTTGTGGTCGGTGGCGACGTTGGCGTTTTCAAAGATGGGCGCGATCTCGTACTGCGCGGGCGAGACCTCGTTGTGCCGGGTCTTCACCGGCACGCCCAGCTTGTACAGCTCTTGCTCGGTCTCGAGCATGCAGGCCAGGACCCGCTCCGGAATGGCGCCGAAGTAGTGATCCTCCAGTTCCTGCCCCTTGGGGGGTCTGGCGCCGAAGAGGGTTCGGCCGGCGTTGAGCAGGTCGGGCCGGTTGAAGTAGAAGTTCTTGTCGATCAGGAAATACTCCTGCTCTGGGCCGGCGGTCGAGACGACGCGGCTGGCTGTCGAGCCGAAGAGCTTGAGCACGCGCACCGCATGCTTCGACAGCACCTCCATCGAGCGGAGCAGGGGGGTCTTCTTGTCCAGCGCCTCGCCGGTCCAGGAGCAGAATGCCGTGGGAATGCACAGCGTGGTGCCGTTGGGATTCTCGAGAATGAACGCGGGGCTGGTCGGGTCCCAGGCGGTGTAGCCGCGGGCTTCGAACGTGGCGCGGATTCCGCCCGAGGGGAAGCTGGAGGCGTCGGGTTCGCCCCGGATCAGCTCCTTGCCGGTGAACTCGGCCAGCGCCCCTCCGCCCTCCGTGGGCTGGAGGAACGAGTCGTGCTTCTCGGCGGTCAAGCCGGTCATGGGCTGGAACCAGTGGGTGTAGTGCGTCGCGCCTCGATCGAGCGCCCAGTCTTTCATGGCCGCGGCCACGACGTCGGCGATCGACGCATCCAGAGGCACGCCTTTCTTGATGGTGTCACGGAGCGTCTTGTAGACGTTCTCCGGCAGCCGAGCGCGCATCGCGTCGTCGGAAAAGACGTTCGCGCCAAAAAGCTGAAGGATGGAGGTTGTCGACCTGGGGGCGCGCCGGCCGTGGATCGGCCATGCGGTCACGGTCTCGATGGCCGCTTGTCTCGCCCGCGCTTTTTTCATGGTGAAGCTCCTGTCGCTTGAGGATCAATGAATTCGACTGGTGCAAGTCGCGCGGCCCACACACGCCGTCACCTCGCATTGGGACGTCGGCCGTCGAGCCGATTGCCCGGCAAGGCAGGCACTCCCCTTCCCGAGTGCGTCGAAGAGAGGATTCAAGGTAAAAGATCGGAGAGGTGGGGGCAACTTGCCCCGGCTGGTCGTTTCAAGGTCGGCTGCTCAGCGAGCGGCGGGCAAGACGGCCTTCCGCCTGGTGTTCTGGAAGAGGTCGACATCGCAGGCCACGTAAGAGGGGAAGACGTTCTCCTCTTTTCGTTGCCAGGCGGGTGAAGCAAGCAGTGCGCGCGTCAAGGGGCCGTCTCCCAGGGGCTCGGGGCCCTTCTTGAGCTGCCTCATGAGGTCGACTGCCCACTCCTTCCTCGTCTGCACCACGATCAGGTAATCGAAATCCAGCTCCCGTGGATCCCGCTCTGTTTCCTTGGTCGGATAGCTCACGACACGAACGCTGGCAGGGGCCGGCGAGGGAACGAAGCAATATTGGGAGACCTGTCGACCATAGGTGTACCACATCG
Source organism: Isosphaeraceae bacterium (assembly GCA_049966735.1). GTDB lineage: Bacteria > Planctomycetota > Planctomycetia > Isosphaerales > Isosphaeraceae > Aquisphaera. The sequence continues at coordinate 967 of JBMFUH010000070.1, read as the reverse complement.
GGCTGTAGATTTGCCAGATGTCCGGGCACGGGTCGTCGTAGAGGACCGCGACCCTCTCGGGCCCCAGGCGATCGATCAGCCGGGCAATCGGTCCGTAAGACGTGTGCGCGAAGTAGTCACCGGCGGTGGCCAGGCGGAAGACGCCAAAGAGATCCCCCGCCACAATCAGGGCGATGCCCACAAGGGCACACCCCCGAGCCATTCTCGACCGGGCCGCCAAGCCCGAAGCCATCACCAGAAAGAGTCCGGGCACCATCCAGAGATTGTACGAGGGCAGGGCGGCCGAGAATCCGCGCAAGACGAGCTGAGCCAGCGCCGCGACCAGATAACCCGAGCCCAGGGCGATCATCAGGCCGTACGTGGAACTCTGCGCCGACCGCTTCGGCAGGGCGGCCGCCAGCACTGCCAGGACTGCTCCCACCGCGACCGCGCCGACCGTGATCGGCCCGGCGGACATTGACGGATGGGCGACCAGTCGGTAAGCCAGCCGCGCGACCATCACGTAACGCCCTTCCGATGGGGCCTGCGCCAGACCGCCGGGATGCTGGCTCCGGTCGTCGTCACGGCCGTGTTCAGGGGAAGCTGGGGCTTGCGCCAGACCGCCGGGATGCTGGCTCACGATGATCGAGGCCCGCACAAACGGCAGGACACCGAGCGAGGCCACGGCGATGACAATCATGCCGGCCAGGATCGGCCGGAGCCGCGCCGGTTGATGGCGATTCAAGACCAGCAGCGCGAGAAAAACACCGCCCGAGAGCAACAAACCGAAGAAATGCGTGTAGACCGCCAGAATCGCCGTGAGCACGATGCCGAACAGTAACATGGCCTCCTGCCGCGTGTCGCGCGGCCGTTCGAGCCGGCGTAAAAAGAGCCAGAATATCACGGCCGACTCAAGCAGGAACAAGGGATAGGCGCGGATCTCGATCGAGTAGGTAACAATGTTGGGAGAAAGCGCCATGAGAAGTCC
>JBMFUH010000069.1:0-14275 GCA_049966735.1 Isosphaeraceae bacterium | reverse complement strand
GGTGGAAATATTCTTGGCCTCAACAATTTCCTCGGTGACCCTCTTGCCATCCGCCCCTTTGATGAGGTAGTACTCAACACTGCTCACCAGGGGAATTCCCTCTGACTCCCCTTTGTAGGTGATCACAGCCCCCCGCCGCCCCTTGCGGTTTTTGTCGGTGGCAAATTCGTACCCTTTCTGGACCCATGCATGGTCCGGGTCAAACAAGAACCAGCCTACACGGGTTCGGGTTTTCCCTTCGTCATCCTCGTAGGGGCCCTCATATGCGATTTTCAAAGAGCGACCGTCTTGAGTTCTGACGGATTCGGATTTCGTGATCCGGAACCTTGGTTCCGTGACAATATCAACAGTCCTCGCGTCAAGCATGTAATAGGCCGCAAAAGGTAGTATCGCGTGCAAGGCCAGTCTCCCCACTCCCTTTCCGGGACTATCCCCGGAAATCAAGCTGTTTACTTTGTAGACTCCCCCTTTCTTTTCGACGGCCAGGTACCGCTCGGAATCACCGACGGAAGAGAATTCCCCTCGGCCGGAAATTTGGACATCGATCCGGTAATTTGCCCGGTTCGAACGATAATGGACCTTGCGCCGCGGCGCCGAGCCCTGCTTGGGTATCTGGTCCAGATCCATACAGCAATGGCCATAGAATTGTTCCAGGCGTTGGGATGCCGCTGGGTATTCCTTCCAGAAGCGCTTTTCCAGGTCGGAGGCCTCCCTCCCGAAAAGGGGGACCGTCAGCAACACAAGTACCAGCAAAGTCGCGTGGAATCGGCAAGCACCAAACGTGACAGCCCCAAGGCGGGAAAACAAAAGGGGCGCCGTCCCGACACGCTTCCATGCAGGCCCCCTCATCCGACGGCGAGTCGGCGGACCCGGTGTTCCGGATTCTTGGAGCCTTTCAACATTGGTGCCGGACGCATGCTGCATGGCGCAACCCCGACGGAGCCCCTGGGGCCTCCTGCATATGGCCACGGATGGTCTTACCCATCGTCAACTGCCTTAACGAGGGAGCCCTCCAGGTGGATCACGGTCGGTGTTCTCACAACCCAGCGCTTGGAGCTATCGAGATTGCCTGTGATGCAGCGCGATACATGGGGGGCAGGCCCCTCTCCAGGAGCAGCGTAAGGTGGGACTTCGATCAGGGCGAATTGCGTACTGGAGCGGTCGTCCCTGGTCGCCTCCGCTCGCCTCACGTATGACTTGACAGCTTTCCGGCACGATGGGCAATCGTGGTGGTATAATATGACAATCCATTGCCCCTCCGCCAGTCGAGGCCCGATGTCGATGTGCTCCATCAGGGGGAGGGGGCTCCCGACCCAACCCCCAGGCTCCAGGAACACCGGCTTCTCCCCAGCGCCGGCTCGGCCGCCCGCGTCTACCGCGGGCGCGGTCCACTGGCGCTCCTCCATGGCGAAGAGCAACCCGCACGAGAAACAGGCTAACAGAATGACTCCTACGCCTTCTGCCCCTGCGCCCGCGCAAAGCCTCAAGCCGCGTGGCCGCCAGACCAACAGTGCGGCGACTGCGCAGACGTCGAACGCCAGTGTCCCGGCCGGCGCCGTGGGCACCGAGCTGAAGCACCCGCACGATGCCACACCCGCGGCGGACTTATACAGGGCGACACCGGAAAAAGCGGCGAAGCAAAACAACGAGAGGCGCCATGCGGGCGCGGAGAATGCGCCGCAAAGAAGGCATAACCCAAGAGAGAACTCGGCCAATGCCAGGACCGCCACGACTCCCGGGGACTCCGTCAGTCCGTCGCCGCCTAATTGGCCGACCGGACCTCCGAGCTTGAGGAGCCCCGCAAGGAGTAATGTCGCGCCCAGGACGGTGCGCACGCAGGCGTGCATCGGTAGGCACGAGAGCCGAAAACGGCACCTGTGACGCCGAACATCTTTCTTGAATTCGTGAACCATGACCCCCGCGCCTCACTGAGAGCCATCGGAAGGAGAGCGGACAGGGGGCGCCGGGCCCACCCTTCGCAGAACATAGGTTTCGTAACGACCCGCCACGACGCTGAACATCTCGAGGGCGAGTTCATCGCCGCCCTCGTTGATGTGAAAGCTCCATTCGTGGGGATGGCACAGACGCGGAAGGGTCTGGTCGAGGACCCTGCCGTCGTATTCCACAAGTGTCCTGGATACAAGCGTCACGACAATCCGACCGGGCCCTGATGATCGATATGAACTCACGTGCACGGGGGTTCGTTGCCAGCCGATGATGTGGGGCAGTGGATCGCCATTATAGAAATCTTTGAGCTCCATCGTTGCTAGCTGTGATCGTAATTCTCCTCCGTCACGAAACTCCAACAGTAGGAATGCGCGGTAATTTGCCGGCCATGGGATCTCTTCCCCCTGCCAGAATCCCCTCAGCGGCCGTAGTTCCACGGGAATAGCTGACAGAGCGACACGACGCTCCAGGCCAGAGCGACCCAGAAGGCACCAGACATCGAGCGCCGCGCACAAGAGCACCAAAACCGCGATGAGCATTAGATTCTTCAGGGGGTTTGCTTGTTGATCACGCATACCGGTACGACAATCTCACAGCCAGACGTGCCGTTGCAACGTAGTCTTACGAGCCCCCGCAATGGCAGCGGCCCCTCTGGCCGGTGGGTTTGGCGGGCGCTGAGATCGAGGAATGTGCGGCCGCCGCGCAGGCTAATACGGGCGTCGATGCGCGGGGACAATTCCGCGCCGACTGCCACCAGCCGGACCCCCAGCGGCCTGGCCTCGACCGTGGAGATGATCTCTACCGGTTCCCGGCCGTTTGCCGCTCGCTCCGAAGCGCTGACGTACGCCCGTGGAGGCTCGGCCCGGACGGGTCCAAATACCTCCCCTCGGACGGAGAGATTCAGCGGCTTGGCCACGCCTGACTTCGAACGCAGTTGGACCGTGGCTGTTATGGGACCAATTGGAGTGGACTCGTCGACCCAAACCCTCAGGCTCGGCCTCGGCGAAGTGGCGACAACCTGCGCGTGAACCGGTGATAGTTTGGACCAGTCCACGACTCGCAGGTCCAGGTCCTCGGGGTCACGGCATAGGATCGTCACCTCCGCGACCCGGCCGGCGACTCGCCCGTACGCGATCCTTCCCAGGTCGACAGTCGACGGGGAGATAGCCAGAATCGGACTCGGGTCGATACTGAGCGAGAACTCTGTAGTTGGATTCTCGGGGTCGTTCGTCTCCACGACAATATGGCCGACCGTGCGCGTCGCCCTTTCAGGAATGCTCATGACAACATTCAGTGCCGCCGTCTCGCCCGGGCGCAGAACATCGCGAGAGAGAACGGCGCTCGTGCAGTTGCACGTTGACTTCATCCGGATGATCCTGAGCGGGCAACCCCCTGCGTTTTTCAGATGGAATACGTGCACCCCTTTGCCCCCTGGTTCGACCGTTCCGAGTCCGAACTCGGTGGCGTCACAGGTAAGCTTAGGTGGGGGAAAAACTCCCCTTACCATGAGATAGCATAAGAGGCTTGCCACTCCGGCCAAAACGATCAAGATTCGCGCACGGCCCGCAGTCATCACCTAGCCCTCGCCGCACCAGAGTGCGCCCCAACCCCATGGCGACCCCGCGAAAAAGCCGGCCCGTGACTTTACGTGGAGCCCGACCTAAGTATTTTCCGCACGACCATGATGATCGAGGCCCCGGCAACGTTGACTGGGATGAGCACCCACCAAACCCACCAACCGCCGCGTCTATTGCCCGCCGCGACAGCGCCGGGTGACCGCGTCCGGATGTTCTTCTCCTCATCGAGAATCCCGTTCCACGCCCGCTTGGGGTCGATCGTGAAAATCTTGGAGTCAACCGGGCTATTCACCTTCAGCGCCGCGGGCTCGATCTGGAAACTTGTCGTTGACATCAGTCTCCCACTCGAGTCGTAATCCATCTCGTCGATCTTCAACGGGACGACGACCGGTCCGTTCGCGGTTTTAATTGTCGTTGTCCTGATATCGGTCTCTGAGCGCCCGTGTGTCGCCTTTGCAATGCTCTTGATTGGGTAGAAGTCTTTCCCCTTGTCCAAGTAAACCTTGTAACGAAAAGGCCTACCCATGCGGGTTGTGGCGACCTCAATGACGACGGTGGCGCGCCCATTCGACTCTTCCTCGCCTCTGACGGCCGTCTGTTGGGCCAGCCGGTCCCATACATTCTGGTTTATCAGGGTGGGGTAATCCGCTTGGTCGCCGTCTCCCAACGCGAACGCAAACGGGAAGACGACGGGTTGGATCATCAACGATTGAGCGGGCTGATCCATGCGAATGTTCTTTGAGAGTTCGAGCAAGCCGCTGTCTTGCCCAAAACGTTGGAAATACCTCCCGTTGTAGGCCAGCTCCTCATCGTACAACCGCCCATCGATCCCCCTGAACTTGACGCGGGAGTGAAACCGATTTCCATCAGCGGTGTACTCCAGATCGTAGCTTATACGGTAAGGTTTCTCGCTTGGTTTTTGGGGGTTTGTTACCTTGTTCATGTGCTGGCGCCGCGTCACTTTTGCCTTATAATCGATGGTCCTCAACCTCTCCAACCCGACCCTGAGACGATCCAGCATGAACGACAGCGACGCCCCACCCCGGGCAGTGCCTGTCTCGGGGGGAGTGTCCTGCCCAAGCCCTCGACCGGTGACTCCGATCAGCAAAGCGCCTGCGGCGACAATGTGCGGTAGCCGACGCATATTCAGATTCTCCTTCGGGTTGCGACTGCGTTCAACGATCCGTCCCGGTGCGTCGGTCTAGCCGAAGACGCTTTAGGGGTCCTCGCTTGCAAAGCAGGCCGTGCCCAGGCTCCCGGGCCCAAAACCGTACCCAGCTCGATGGGGAGGAACCGTGCGACGCAAGACCCCGGTTCGCTCGCCACCCGACGCGTCAGTAGCAATAGTTGCCGCCGCATCCCCCGAAATACATAACGCAGTTGCCCCAACTAAACATGTACGTGTACAGCGACCCGCAGTAGGAGCTGTCCTGTATGCACTCCCCTGTCGGCGGGAGGCAGCCCTGTTTTGTTGCGGCAGCGCACTGGTCGCCATTCGCGTTGCAATCCCAGGTCTCGCAGGCCACACACTGCGCAGTTTGCCCCGACTGAGCGCGAGCCTCGTTAAAGACGGTGACTGATCCCCACAGCCCCAAGACGAAGGCCAGGAGGGCCAGGCCCGTAAGTACGCGTCGCGCCGTCAATTTGGCCTGGTTCATCGCCACACCTCCGGTAGGTTGAGACACGCCCGCATACCATCCAGCGCGGGCGCGTCGCTCAGAAAATGCTCCGCGCCGTCCTTCACGCGAAGGGAAGCCAGCACCAGCCTCGCCGTTCGCCGGGCGTTCGACACACGGACCCCGCCGACTCATGGTCCCCGCCCGGGGCGGCACTCAGGAAACAATCGCGGCTTCGCCGGTCTGGTTGAGTGTTTCGTGCCCAGGCACTCTGCCGTCCCAGATCACGCCGCAGCACTGCCTTGTCATCGGACACATTCCACTCAGGGTCAGTCGGCTCGTCACCCCAAACCGTCGGCGACGAGGCGGGGAAGAGCGTATTCCCTCCACGCCCCTCATAAATAGGAATGCGCGAACGGCCCATTTGTTGCGCGCAGCCCCAAAGATTTTTATTTTTTAACCGTCGGGTGGCGCGCCAGGCCGCAAGGCCGGCGCATCCGAGACGGCCCTGGTGCGTTGCGGTCATCCCCGTTCCAGGATGGACCGAAGTTTCCCGATCGCCCGATGATGCCGGGAGCGGACCTGCTCGGGCGTCAGGCCCAGCTCCGCGGCAACCTCCGCCACGGATCCGTCCTCGAACCAGCGTAGATGGAGGATCCGGGAGCTGACTGGTGAAGAGCGGGCAAGCTCGTCCAGCGCCGCGCGGAGAGAGAGCAGATCCTCCCGCGTCTCGCAGGCGGTCGCCGGGTCGGCCTCCTGGCCGGGGAGACCGAAAACCAGGTCTCCCCAGTCTTCTCGCGGGTGCGTGTGTCGCTCACGGAGCCGGTATCTCGCCCTATTCAGTGTAATCGTGGCGATCCATCCTCCCAGGCGTGGGCTGACTGGATCCTGGTGGAATCCGCGGATGTGGGCGATGACGTCCAGCCAGGTATCCTGCTCGCAGTCGTCGCGGTCCGCCTCGTTTCGGAGGGAGGCGCGAGCGACGCGGTGGATCACGCGGTGGCTCAGGCAGTAAAATCGCTCCCACGCGTCCGTCAAGCGGACGGGCGCGAGGAGGCAGGGAATTGCCGACCGCAATTCCAGATAGGCCTGAACGTCTACCAGCGGAACCGAGCCAGGGTCGCCGTCACCGCGTCCCGTCGCGACGCCGACCGCGGGACCGCTTGACATGACGCACCATCCCTTCCATCAGTCTCAGGGATCAGCGGAAAAAACGCCAGCAGCGCTCGCAAAGGAAGCTCTCGGTGCTTCCATAGCCCGTGGCCGGCCCATCGCGAGCCCGTCACATTTGTCGATGTTAACTTCCGGGACGCGGCCATTCAACAACGAAAGACGATGGAACCAGCGCATCCCAGGGCGTATGGGCGTGAGAGCGAGCCGCCCTGGACCCCCTTTCTTTGGAAGGACTTGACAGATTCCTGGGGCGCGTTGTCGAAGTGAGCCGACGGCTCAGAGCCTCGAACCTGATCAAGCCAGACAGACATGCCGCAGAATTCGGTCAGACTTCAGGATGAACCGGTAGGTCATCGCACCTGCGGGAATGTCGAGGAGGGGACGAAAAGGCAGACCGGGGAACCTGGCGCGAAGCGAGGAGCTTCTGAAAGCTCCTCGACGGCCCACACGCCGGTCCGGCGCCAGAGGGGCCTGTCGACCCACGATGGGGGCCGGTCGGCCCACGATAGTAATAGCAAATGAGGATCGCGAGTCGGGAGATGGAGCAAGCAACCTTCCTGGCAACGCGCGCATGCTCCCGAAGCAAGCGCCGCTGCTGGATCGCACGAAAATGCTCCAGGAGCCCGAGGGAGTGGGCGGCGTCAAATGTCGCATCTCGAAACGGCAGCGACAAGCCGTCGGCGCCGACGATCTGGCAGCCCTGCGCCTTCGTTCTCGCCAGACGGCACGCAAGCTGACTCTTATCGATTCCGCAACACTCCGCGCCTGATGCTCCCCGCAGGTGTCCGAGCGTCTCTCCGCTCCCCACCCCGATCTCGAGGTAAGACGCGGCGGGCCCGCCCAGGCGTGTCACTCGCCTTGCAAACAGCGGGGCGTGGTATAACGAGCGCACCAGGTGGATCACGGAATTGAAAGACGAGAAGCCCGGGCGATAAGAAAAATACCCTGCCCACATTTGCTCGCCGTTGTTGTGACTTGACAATGACGGCCTCTCCGCGGGGCGCCTCGCTGGGGCAGCCCAAAGCCGGCCCCGAGTCCGTACGCTGCCCATCTCGTGCGTGCACTTCTCCCCGACGGTCCTTTTCCGGAGGCTGGCGGCTCGGCGCCCCGGGCTGCGGGGCTTCCCGGAAGCCCTCCGCGAGGGCTCTCCCGCAGGGCCCCGGGCTCCTTTTAGTTCCACCGCAGTGCGCCCTCGACTCGAATGCAGCGGAGCGGGGAGTGGTGACGATAGAGGTTGAGAGCCCTTTTTGCTAAACGAAGCGGCTCGTAATCGCCATCCGGGAAAAGGGAGACTGCCTGTTTTTGCCACGCCACGGCGTTCTCGAAATCCCCAGACTCCGCAAGGGCAGCCGCCAGGCTCACCAGGACGCTCGGGTCTTTCCACCCGGACAGCTCGCAGGCCCGCCTGGCAGCCTTGACGGCCGAACCTGAGTCGCGAACCCCGTCCAGTGGGGACGTTGCGAGAAGCCAGGCACGGTTGTTGAAAGCCCACAAGCTTGAGGGGTCCGCATGACATGCCTTCTTGTAATCCTCGAGGGCTCTGACGTGGTCGCCCTGACGCTCATATGCGAGGCCCCGGTTGAAATAGGCCCCGGCGCTCGTAGGGTCCAGCCGGATCGCTTCGGCGCAGTCGCGCACTGCCGCCCCGAACAGGCCGCGCTTCATCATTGCTCGGGCGCGTTGCAGATAGGGCAGCGGGTTCCCCCGGGACGCGCGGATGGCCGCTCCCATAAAACGGATCGCCTCTTCGTTGTCCGGACCGTCGAGGGACGGCTCGGCGGGGCCGCTTCGCCGAAGCGTTCCGAGTGAGATAACCAAGGCGTTGACGACGACCACGAGAAGGGTGAACGATGCAAACCTCGGAGCCTTGCCGGCCAGCATGATAGGATCCTCATTCCAAACTAACCATGACCCCTGCAAAGCGGCTGAGCCGCGGATCAACTTGGGGACGACGTGGACACCAAGTCTCCCGGTTCGGGACCCCTTGATTTTCGCCGGTTCAGACCTCTCGCGAACAATCCGAGGGCCAGAATGGCGCATACGGTCACGCCAAGGAAAAGGGTTCGAACCGGGCGGATGGTGGGACGTCTCACCGTGTTCTGTTCGAGGAAAAAACGGGCGCGATCGATCGTGAAGTCTAGCAGGTCGTCTCCCCCTGGTACCGTCGTGCTGCGACCTGACCTTTCATCGACGACGACCGTACCCGGCGGATATTCCAGGGAGAGGCGGCTGAATCGCTCATCGTTGACCTCGAGGACGCTGGCGGCGTAGAGCGTTGAGCGGGGCCTCCCCGTGTCCACAACAACCTCCAGCGGAAGCCGCTGCCCGGCCGCGAACTCTGTCAGTCGGCGGTAGCGAAGCCCCAGTTCAAGAACCCCGTCTGGGCGGCGCATCTCGCGCTTCTCGATGGCGTAGTTCTTTCGTGGGTCCAACCACAACCTGTCCGACCCGAAAGGGAGTCGTCGCCCGATGACGACCGAGCTCCTCAGCTCGCCGCCCGGCTCGGGCGGTTCGATGCGCCATCCGGGCTCCCGTAAGGCCCAAGGCAGGAAGAAGTCCCTCGGCCTCCAGGCTTGCAGGCCAGTGTCAACGATGTCGGTCCCGGCCCTCCGGTCAGAAGGTGCGATACCGAGATAGCCGAAGTAACCATTGATGTAGGGGATTCGGTCGACAACCGGGCGCCTCGACCTGATGAAGGCGCGCCGAGAGCACTCCAGGAAGTGGATCTCGGAGTCCCGAGACCAGAGGATCCAGTTGAGCAATGGGTCGTAGTCCGGATGCGGACTGTTATCGTATAGCTCCCTGTAGAAGTGAACTGTCCTCATCCACCTACGTTCACCGTCCATCGCCTCCTGAACGTGGAGCTTCCTCTCGAACGTTTTGCTGGCCTTATTGAATGCCCAGGCCTCGTAGTCTGCGTATATGTTGTGGATCGAGGCGAATCTTTGTTCGACAATCGCGAGGATTGAGGGCAAATTGTCCGGCGGGACACACGGCTCCTGGGCGTCTCGCGCAGGCGTGGCCGAGCAGGAACAACAGACCAACGCTAGAGCGGTTTTCGGGTCGATCGCTCACCGTAGGGTCCGCTGTACGGACCGACGGCCAGAGCAATTGGTCCGCACAGCGGACCCTACGATATTCAATGAGTGCGCAAGCCGACTGCAAACCGCTCTAGGCATAGGATCTCCATGTCGCACCCCCCGTGGGAAAGATCCAGGCGACGAACTTACTGACGGCTCCGAGGCGCCGACCTGCGGGAGCCGGCGCCAACGGTGTCCGCAGGACGGCCGGCGCCGCGGTCCGGGTGAAGGGGCTCTGACAAATAGCAGGATCTCGACGCGTCGCGCAAGCTGAGACAAATCAACGCCTTCGCACAGTGGACATAGGGGCAAGGGTCATCTGGCACGTCCTGTGCATCAACATTTTGGAGGTTGGCGAAACACCAGGCCAGAGCTTTCCGGATGGGCCCCCTCGAGGGGATGGTTCCAGGCGGAGCAATCCTTATCCACTCCAGATGGTGGCCCGTTGCGAGGAACATGGCGCGACGCTCCTCGGGGAAATAGCGCGTGAACCGGGACGCGGTGGCCCACTTTGGCGACCAGCAGCCTTCGGGATGCTGGTTTCTCTCCAGTAGCGAGGACACATCAGACAACTTCCTCTTGATCCTCGACCGATTTAACTGAGTGATTATCGGGTACTGCTCGTCTGCCTGGAGGATTGTGCAAAGCGCCTGCAACGCGTGCGTGCCAGCGCAGGGCCCCACGCCGAGCCCGCGCTTAAGGAAGGCATCGACGACATCATCGAAGCTAAATTCTTCGCCCCATTTATTCCTCCACTTCCTGGCGGGCGGTAGGTATCTGGCGTATGTGCATATGCTCCATTCCAATTCCTGGCTCATCGTGAAGTTATCAATCGATGTCTTCAGGGCCTCCTTCAGCGGAGCGCTGCCTTTCTCCGTTTGGATGGGGCTGTCGAGCGACACACCCAGGTCGCCGACCATGCTGAGGAACTGGTCCACGTGTACTTCCGAGTTGTTCGACGCGGAGGTGTCAATGGAGACGCGACCCAAGCCGTCGGTATAGGCGATCGGCCGTGTGGCGAGATACGATTCTTCACGGGAACCGTCGAGGAGGAGGGCGAGCATCTGCTGTCCCGAGGGGCAGTGGGGGTTATCGAACCTGGCCTCCGGCCCCCAAAGGTAGAGGTAGTGGAGCAGGTGCGAGGGCGACCTGAGCACGCGGGAGGGCTCGAAGAGCCTACTCAGTCTCTCTATCTCGCGATCCGACACAGGCGTCCCCAGGCTGATATGATCTCGCGCGAAGTTGGTCTTCAGGGCCAATGGGTAAGGGCGGGGATTGAAAGGAGCAGCGCCGGTACTTGTTTGCACGAGGCCCGCGACCTTGGGATACCCCACTGCTGCGAGGGCCGCCATGGCGCAGAGCACAGTCCCGACGATCGGCAAGGCCCCCACGCGGCGTTTTCTCCCCAGGTCAGGCATTGTCAGGACCCCAACTGGCAGCCTCACGTGGCTCGAGCAACGAGGCGGCCCTTGCGATCAGCGTCCTGCTCTCGACATCCCCGCCATCGACGGCGGTCACACGGCCACCTGCCGCTCGGTTCTCTCTCCAGAGACGCCGGAGGGCCGCCGCGACGTAAGCCGCGAATAGGACGAAACCGGCCGCGGTCAAGGCCTCGCCGAGGTAGGCGGACCAAGGCCGCTTGACCAGGACGTAGCCGCTCCAAAGCCTCTTGAAATCGTCGAGGCTTAGCTCCTTGACTTCACACGCGGTGAGGTCGGTAACGACGACAGATCGAGGCCGCACGTCCAGGATGACCACGAAGTGCCCGTCCCTCACACCCGAGTAGTGAGCGATGGCCGGGACCGTCAGTTTCCCCAGACCCTCCGGATTCGTCCGGAGGATGTCGCACGGGAAACCGAGCCGCCCGGCCGCGTCCCGGAGCTGCAACATCGAGGTGCCGGAGGCCCCGGGGATGAGCACCCTCTGAACGTCCGCCAGACTGACGCTTCTGTCCTGGATCGCCAGGAAGCCGTAGAGCGCATTGACACCGCACCGCTTCTCCCTTCGCCAATTGTCCGCCGCGCCAGCCTGGGCCCGATCGCCAACCGCGACCAGACACCCAAGCAGTGAAGCAATGAGGAGAACTCTCACGGTCCACGCTCTCGCGGGATGATCGCGGCCAGGCCACGGGCTCGCCTACTGTGGACGCCTCCGCCGGCGCCTGAGGAGATAGACGGCCAAGCCAACAACGACAAGGAGATTCACGACAACGATGGCAACAATTGTGGGTGCCGAGGGCCGGTTAGGCGGCACGGCGGTCCGGATCGGACTCCTCCGAAGGTGGAACCGAGACTCCTCGATGATCTTCTCGAAAGACTTCCCCTCTCTCGGTGGCATGGACCAGGAAGTATTGTTTTCATAGTCCCAGACGGTCGCTCCGACCGCTATCTCGGGGACGAAGATGCTGTCCGGAACGCTCGTGCTAAGTTCGTCCACCACAAGGTCGGTTGTCATGCAGACGAGCCCGGGCGTCGCATCGGATTTGGAGCAGTACTCGACCAGGGAGTGGTATGGCAGCCACAGTCCCTTCGACTCCTCGCGGAGCTCGCTGTTCGTGATCCTGACCTTCAGCGGCTTCCCTTTCGCCCAGTTCCATTCCCTCTTGAGGAGCGCATACCCCCTCGATGGGTCGATCCAGACCTTGTCCAGCCCGGGTCGCTCCAGGAGGATACACTTCTTACCGTCGACTTGCGAGGGTGCGGGTGCTATCGAATATTCTCCCTTCCCGAATGCGTCGGCGACGGAGAAGGTATCGGTCTCCCCGCCACGAAACGTGATGCCCCACCCCTGCCGGGCTGACTCCAGTCCATTGACCTCCAGGTATATCTCCTCTTCCGGCACGAGCACCCTCCAGTGGGCGGCCAGCATGTTGCCCCTCAGCATACGCGCGTCGGGCAAACCCCCCGTGAGGCTCCAACCGCGGAGGCCGTCGAAGATCTTGACGATCGTATTCGGGGCCTTCCGATTCGGGATCTTTCTATCCGCCGTAGTCGTGACGCCGTACGTCCTCTCACCCTTTCGCGCCAACTCGGTGCGCCAGGAGAGGCACGGCCGACCCTTCCCTGGGCCCGGCAGGTGCGCCTCCGACAACGCGGGATCCTCCCTGAGCACCTTCCTGGAGATGTGGTACTTGACAAGGATCTCCTTTTTCAACTGGTCCTGCATCCGCCTCAATCCCACCTGGGTCGTTGCCGGATTCGGGGCCGCTTCGGCCGCCACGGCCATCATGAGCACGGCCCACAGCACCATGACGCGAGTGTTTGGCATGTTCCCATGGCCTTTCCCAGATAAGTCCAGGAGTCCCCTTACGCGAGCAGGCCTCGCCCGCGTCCCGCCATTTGGACCCTCCGGAACGGCCCCCTGCCCTCAACTGCACCCCGATCTCTGGTAGAAGCTATTACTGCACTCCGTCGGCGGGCCGCAGAGCTGCGAGGTGTACGTCGTGCAACCAGCCGGCCAAGGTGAAAGGTTGTCGCTCAGTTGCGGCCCGCATTTCCAGGTCCCATTGGGATTCCTGTCGCACGAGCTTTCCGAGCCATTGTAGTACCAATTGCACCCGCAAATTCCCGACTGGGCGCCCGTCAATCGCCTGGCGACGCTGTCGGGAACGGCCCCGCTTTGCAAGTACGCACCTGCACCAAGCAGCGTCACCGCAATGAGTGGAACTCCTCGTCTGAACATCGCATCCTCCTTCTTGGCCAAGGAAACAGAGAGCTCGAACGATCCACCAAGCGGGGCTGCGCCGCAGCCGGAGATGACCCTCATCGGGCCCTTCCGAGTCGACCGCCGCCCCGGTATCCCGGGAGCCGTGGCGTCTTCCGCAACGCAACCCTATATATAAAACGCACAGGCGGACGCGCCAGCCTCATGCGGAACTCGGGCCTTGCTTTGTCGTTAAGCTCTATATCACAATAGGTTCGGTCGTGGAGCTGGTTTTTCCCCCGGCACCCTGCCGCCGCGGGCCGGCGGTGTAAGTCGTTACCTCCCAAGGCGATGGGAATTTTTTAAAAAGAATCCGCCGGAAGAGCACTGGGTCCTGCTCCCGGTGGTTTACCCCTCGCATTCCTCCCGCTCCCCGGATCCAGATCGGGCCCCGGGGACCGCGCTGCGGGGTTCGCGACCGTCCTCCACCTGCAATGCATGCAACAATGACCACATAAAGGGCCGACCGCGCATCGCACCTTCTGTCGCACGCGATCGTAACGTTTCCTCACCTCTTCCCGGGTGAGGCCGGCGCCTTCACCTATACAGGCGAAGTCCTGGCCCTCGCGTGCAGCCTCGATGAAGATCGTCCGATTGACCTCGGTGACTCGCTCGAGTATCTCTTCCGTCATGGCCAGCGCGGGGCACGGCGGACGCGCCTGGCTGGCACCCAGGTCCTCCGGCGGGCAGGGAGCGGCACCCTCCCCGACGTCGTATGCCTGCTCGCCCAGCAGCTCCAGGCCGCGGCGGTGCTTCTGGCGGTGCAGGTCCATTGCCTTGCTATAAACGGCATGCCGGAGCCACGGCCAGATCCGCCGGTCGTCAAGCGACCAATCTGGGTGCTGCTCAAAGAGCGCGAGCAACGCCACTTGAGCGCAGTCTTCGCAATCGCAGATCTGCAAGCCCCACCGAGAGGCCAGGCGCACGAGCCGGGCAGCCGGCAAACCGAGGTCCGCACCGCTGGGATGGGAGAGCTGCCCCACGATCGACTCCGATCTACTTGGTGGACGCGAGGCTAACGATAAGGGGCCAGCCACTTTCGAACGGCTGTAGCTCTCGTCGATGGCCAGGATTTTGACGTTGCTGTCGCCGGGCAGGGTGATCGAGGTGACGATCTTGGTCGTCGCTTTCAAAGTGGCTGGCACTTTCGTCGCTTTAGGTCGGTTCATGGGTCCTCGGC
>JBMFUH010000068.1:0-14304 GCA_049966735.1 Isosphaeraceae bacterium | reverse complement strand
CTAGAGCGTTTTGCAGTTGGATTGCGCGCTGAACAGGTAACGTAGGGTCCGCTGTGCGGACCAAATGCCCCGGCCATCGGTTCGCACAGCGGACCCTACGGTGAGCGTTCGCCCCGAAAACCGCTCTAATGAGAGAGGATCTCGGAGAAATTGCCTGGTTTTCAGGGGGATTCTGCATCGCTGTCTCGTTTGCCGGGCTTCCCTCAGTAATCTCTTAACAGTAAGTCGGTCCTGGAATCCGTCAACTCTGGCGGCCATGATCGGAAAAAGACACCTTCACTAGTCCCACCAACAGCCGCCACAGCGGCGATCCAATGCGGTCACGCGCGGGCCGTGAAAGGGCGGATCGTGGCACACAGACCTGAGGAAAGGGAAGCATGATGAAGCGATGGATGATGATGACTGTGGCGGCTTGTCTTTCTACGCTGTCAGCCTCGGCGCAGCAGACGGACAACTATGAGTTGCGAGCGGTGCCTGCTCCGGGGAGGGTGGTGGTTGATGGCAGGCTGAGTGACTGGGACCTTTCCGGCGAGATTGTGTGCTGCTACGACCTGGCCGTGCTAAAGAAGACCAACAGCGTGCGGGCGGCCGTCATGTACGACGCGAATTGCCTGTATTTCTCCTTCCGGTTCAAGGACAAGACGCCTCTGGTCAACCGTATCCGGCCAGTGGCAGAAGCAAATGACGCCTGGAAGAGCGACGCGGTGCAGCTTCGCATCAAGAGCGATCGCGCGGCCCATGTCAACTGCTGGTACTACACGGACAAACACAAGCCGGCCATGAGCATTCATTACGGCATGTGGAACAAAGAATCCGACCGTGACTTCGCGGAGCTGCCGGACGCGATTGCCGCCGGAGCGCAGGAGGCGTTTGTCAAGGATGCCGACGGGCAGGGGTATGTGCAGGAGATCGCTCTGCCGTGGAAGCTGATCACCCGCGACGGCCCAGCGCTCAAATCCGGCGACGAAGCGCGCATGGGGCTGGAGTTCTTCTGGGGGGACGCCTCGGGCCGCAACTGGCCGGCGCACCGTTTTGCGGACCTGGTGAACCAGCAACAACCGCAACGCGCATTCTTCTGGGAAAATGTCCAGGCGTGGGGCACGCTCCGCCTGCTCGATCACGGAAAGCTGGAGCCCTCGCTATCGCTCCAGCGGCTTTCGCTGGTCGCCAAGCAGCAGGAGTTGCTGTACAAGACCGAAGGCCCGGCGCCGATCCGCTACACCATGCCGTTCGACGGCGCCGCGACCCTGGTGATCGAGAAGCCCGACGGCACGCGGGTGAAGAACCTGATCGGCGACTATCCGAGGGCCGCGGGAGAGCACACCGACTACTGGGACGGCACCGACGACGACGGCCATCCGGTGGCGGCGGGCCAGTACCGCGTGCGCGGGCTGTGCCACGAGGAATTCGACGTGAAATGGGAGTTCGCCTACGGGAATCCCGGCAATCCGCCCTACGATAACTCCAAGGGAACCGGCGGATGGCTGTCCAACCACATGCCGCCGATGGACGTGGCGGCGGGCAAGGACCGGGTGTATATCTCCGCGCCGTTTTCCGAGGGCGCGACGGCGGTGATGGCGGCGGACCTGACCGGCCAGCGGAAGTGGGGCATCGGCGGGATCGCCGGCGGCATGATGGCCGAAGACGGCCAATACCTCTACGTCCTGAGCGGGGGCACGGGCGAATCTTACGGCCAGTTGCCCGCGGACAAAGTGGCAATCCTGCGCATCAATGCGGCAACGGGATCCTACGCTCCCTGGGGCGATGGGAAGTTCGAGCACGTCATCGGTTCGGTTCCGCCGAGTACCGATTGGCGCAAGCTGCGCCGCCCGGAAGGGGAAGTGGTGGAAAACCACGGTTTCGGCCCCGAATGGTGCCAGCGGCAGACCATGGGACTGGCCCTGGCGGGCGGGAAGCTCTACGGCTCGCTCTACTATGAGAACAAGATCATCGCCGTGGACCCCCAGGAAGGCAAGGCAACCGGCGAAATACTGGTCCAGAAACCGGCGGGACTTGCCGGTGCCGTGGACGGGACGCTGTATGCCATTTCCGGCAAGCAGGTGGTGAAGATCGACGGCCAGGGCAAGGCGACGCCGGTTGTCGCGGCGAACCTTTCCGCGCCGGTCGGCTTGGCCATGGACGGCAAGGGCAATCTCTACGTCTCCGACTGGGGCGAAGCCATGTGCGTCAAGGTGTTCTCGCCCGACGGGAAGCTCCTGCGGACTGTCGGCAAAAAAGGAGGTCGTTCCCTGGTCG
This sequence comes from Isosphaeraceae bacterium, assembly GCA_049966735.1. Classification (GTDB taxonomy): domain Bacteria; phylum Planctomycetota; class Planctomycetia; order Isosphaerales; family Isosphaeraceae; genus Aquisphaera. The sequence continues at coordinate 12,048 of JBMFUH010000068.1, read as the reverse complement.
GCGTCTATGAGCCCGACGGCATGTTCTTGCCCTGGGGGATCGCGGTGGACAGCCAGAACCGGCTCTGGGCGGCGGAATGCGACACCTCGCCCCGGCGCGTCAGCGTCTGGAATACGGAGAGCCGGCAATTTCTCCAGGAATTCTGCGGCACCACCTGGTACGCGGCCATAGCCGCGCAAGTCAACCAACTGAATCCCGACCAGGCGTTCGTGCTGGGCAACATCTGCCAGTTGGACTGGAAGCAAGGACTGTGGAGGGTGACCGGCACTCTGCACCGGCCCACCAGCGCCCAGGACCTCTTCAGCCTGAGCATGGAAGGCCAGAAGATCGATGTCCGCAAGGTCGGGAAGCGCACGCTGCTGCTTTCCGGCAATAGCGACGCGCTGATCATAACGGAACTGGGGGCCGATTCGGCCAAGCCATTGGCGGCCATGGGCACGATCTACCTTCTCGCAAAAACCACTACCGGATGGCCCAACCAGACTGCCTGGCCTGACGTCGTGCTCAGGCACCTGACGGATACCCCGGAACAATTGGAGGATCTGAAGAAAAGGTATCCCGGGGCGCTCGACGGCCGCGGCATCTGGTATCCCGACACAAGCGGTATGCTTGGGGATCCCCTGGCCCACAGCCAGTTCCTGTGGGTCGACCAGAACGGCGACGGCCTGGTGCAGGATAACGAAATCCAGCTTTTCACTCTCCCCCAGTTGAAAGGTATGAGGCTGGATGGCTGGATGGGACCGGGATGGCGCTACGCCATCGGTGCCGACCTGGCGGTCTATCGGGGCGGGAGCGACAATGACGGCGGCTACCACCAGCAGCTCTGGAAACTGCCGGTCAAGCAGTGGAACGATTGCGGCGCGCCGGTTTATGAGATCCAGGACGCCAAGCGCATCGCCCGCGAGGCGTGCCTGGGCGGCGTGGATTCCTCCATCTGGACCGACGCGCGGGGTCAGACCCTCATCGGGCAGAACCCGCTGATGATGTTCTCGCCGGAAGGGAAACTCCTGTGGACCTATCCCAACCAGTGGCCGGGGGTGCATGGTTCCTTCACGGCCCCATTGCCCAAACGCGGTCTGCTCATTGGCCCGTTGTATGTCCTCGGCTCGGCGCAGGTGCCGGAAGTGGGCGAGGTCTTCTGCATGAACTCGAACATGGGAAGAGACTTCTTCTTCACCACGGACGGCCTGTACATCGGCAACCTGTTCCAGGACTGCCGCGGGGCGCCGGAGATCCTGCCCGACGAACCGCGGCGGGGCATGAGCGTCAAGGCCTGCTCCGCCGGCGGAGAGCCTTTCGGCGGCGAGTTCTTCCAGAACCCGCGGGATGGAAAGTACTATGTGGGCGGGTCCTTGGACAGTTGCCGCGAGGCCTCCGTCATCGCCCAGATGACCGGCCTGGAGACGGTTCGCCGATTCCCGACGCAGGACTTGACCTACAGCGAGGCGCAGCATGCCGAATGCCAGGAATTCCTGGCGAAGCAGGCGGTGAAGCAGGCCGCCGCCAAGGTGCTGGCGATCACGCGGGTCAAGGGCCGGGCCAAACTGGACGCCGACGGCATCCTGGACTGGTCGGTCTTCAAATTCAGCGACATCGCCTCCGCGCGGTGGGCGTTCAGTCCGGGCCGTTCCGTCGGGAACGCCACCTGGACGTTCGACGACAACAATCTCTACCTGGGTCTACAGGGCGTCCAGGACCAGACGCCGATGATCAACGGCGGCAGGGACGTGCGCACGCTGTTCAAGACCGGCGACGCCGTGGAGTTCGAGCTGCGGACGGCCGCGGACAACGACGCGCAGGAGGTCATCCCCGGCGACCTGCGGCTGGTGGTCAGCGTCTTCGAGGACAAGCCGGTGGCGGTGCTGTATCGCTACAAGGTGCCCGGCACGACCGAGCCGGTGCCCTTCACCTCCCCGGTGGGCACGACCAACATTGACCAGGTGGAAGTTCTGAAAGACGCTAGGATCGCGATCGATCGTCATGGCGACTTCTACCAACTGCGCGCGGCCATTCCGCTGAAGGACCTGGGCTTCGCCCCGACGACCGGCAAGACCTACCGCGGCGACTTCGGCATCGTGCATTCCAACAAGGCCGGCACGATCAACGAACTGCGGATGTACTGGGCCAACCCGATCACGGGCATGGTCAGCGACCTGTTCAGCGAGTCGCAGATCAATCCGCCGACCTGGGGCCGATTCCGGATCGACGCGGTCAGGGAGGGGCAATGATGTGCCGTTCACAGTTATCCAGGTTCCTGGTTGTGTTCATGTGCTTGTTTGCGTGGAATACCACTCTCGCCGACGACCGGTGGCAGGGGCGAACCTATCCTGCGGATGCCTCCGGCGTTGAGAACGCCGACGCGTTTTTTCTCACCCAAACCGGCGGCGGCGGAGGCGCTTTCGGAAGAGGCGACATTCACGGTCAGCTCTGTGATGTCGATTTTGCAACCCTCCAAGTTGGCTTCGCATGCGGCACTGGCGGAGTCTTCGAGACCGAAGACTGCGGCCTGACCTGGCACCGCATCAAGCCGAACGGCAACTGGCAGCGCATCCAGGCCGTCAGTCCGGACGATGTATGGCTCCTGGAGGGCATCCATCCGGGCGGGTTCGGAAAGGTGTGGCTGTGGCACAGCGTCGACGGCGGCAAGAGCTGGAACGAGGTCGAGGCACTGAAAGGAAAACTCGCCGCCTATGGCGGCAAGGGCCTCTATTGCCGCTGGGACCAGCGCTGGGTGCTGGGCGGCGATTTCACTACCTATCGCAGCGCCGATGGCGGCAAGATCTGGCAAGCCGTCAACTTCCAGGGGTTCCTCTACGGCGTCTACGATATGGCGGTCCCCGCGGACTTGCCCAGAGGACAGTCAAGACAGGGGTTTGATGTCTATGTGCTCGGGCACAAGGATGGGCCGGCCTCATGGCTGGTACGCAGTTCCGATGGCGGCCAAACGTGGCGGGAAGTGCCGCTGCCCGCCGCGGCCCGGCCCCAATTGGCGGGCGGGCGCGTGTTCTTCAGCACGTGCCGCGACGGCTGGGTCGGGGGTAAGTCGGGAAAGTGTATCCTGACCCGCGATGGAGGCGAAACATGGAGAGATTGCTCCGTGCCGACAGATCAGCGGGTCGTCGCGCTCTGGCTCGATCAATTGGGAAGAGGTTTTGCCGCGGTTGACAACACAGATTGGCTCCACCTACGGCAAACGGTTTATATGACCAGCGATTACGGAGCCAGTTGGGCTCCCGTACTCGGAGGGTATAAACAGATTCTCTCTTTCTGTGATTTGGGACGGAACCATCTCTGGGCTGTGGGGTACGAGCCTGGCCTCGTGCAGCAAGACATTGTGGGAATCCTCAAGCCGGACCAGTGGAAACCCTAACCAGTGGAAACCCTAGAGGAGACTTTCATGGACCGACGAACTCTCTTGCCCCAATCGAGTGGCGGATTGTGCGCGGCCCTCACGGAACCGATCTTAACGCCAGCGGGCGAGACGCCTCTGAAGCCCTCCGCATCCAGGGAACGGCTGGCCAAGGAGAGCCCTCCTCGCGCCTGAGCTGGCCGGGGTCATGCGACACCGAAAGGTGGAAGAAATTACTTCGGACGTCTTGAGCTCCGAGGGGAGGTCTGAAGACCGCCATGGGGTTTTCGGGACGGGATCACAAGCGCGTGGAACACCCACGCTCGCATCGCCGCGAGTTCGTGGGATACATTTGACCAGGTAACAGCTGGGTCAAGCAAGCTACATCTATTATAATCAATGGATCACATGTATCCATACTTGTTCATTCCAGAAATCCAGCCATTTGCCGCTCGACAGCGGCGATCTGGCTCAGCCTGGCGCACCGTTCGTCATCCAGAGATGCACAGATCGTCTTGTACATGGTTGAGCATCCGATAGTGCCGTCGGTCTTGTTGCCGGGGTCGGCCGGCAGGCGCTATTGCCTGGTGGTCAGGGGATGAACGATCATTGTGTCAAATTATTGTGATGAAAACGCCTGTTTAACTGGAAGGTGGTAGGTGCCAGTCCGCTCGATAGCCACGAGCACGTCGCCCAGGTGGTGATGGTCGACGGCCTGGCGGATCGCGGCGATCATCGAGGCGAAGCCGAGTTTGTTGTGCTCGACGACGGTTGGTGGGATGAGAATATTGCCATAGAAATCAGCCAGCATCCATTTGGAGCGGGCCTTGGCACAATCGACGGCCACGATGCCGAAATGCTCGGGGCCGACCTTCTGGACTCGCGGATGGAGCGAGCCGGAAGGCTTGGCGACGCTCAAATACCGCCGCGGGCGCCTGCTCTTTGCCTTGAATTTGGTAGCCATCTGAACACATCCGGGAAAAGGAACCTGGGAAGTCCCGATGGCCGCAGAATAGTCCGGATGGCGCAGGGAGAAGAAGAAAACCTCTCAGGGAACCACATACCTCGGGCCTGCAAGACAATCCGATCTTGGCATGGACATTCCACGCTCACTGTGGCATGATTCGCATCCCACCTCTGGAATGGACAATCCGAGCAGTTTGAGCGGCTTTCGGCTCGATGGGGCGCTGTGGGGTCCGCTGTGCGGACCAAGTGCCCCGGCCGTCGGCTCGCGCAGCGGACCCTACGATATTTCGGGCTCGAGGAATGGAAACGAGAAGGGAGTCCCATGTCAATCCTCAGCGATGTGTCATGGAAAAAGTCAAGAATCAGACTTGACACCGATGCCTCGGCTCAACCTCGGCGGTGTGGCCTTGATCGAACGTCGATCGCGTGCCCAGGAGAGCAAATCGGCTCGGGCCAGGTATCGTTTCTATCGGTGATCATCCCAGCCCGGAACGAGGCTGCAAGCTTGGGCGAATTGGTATACGAGGTATGGAGCACCTGCCACAAGCTCTGCAACAGAGAGACAGAACCCGGTGAGCGATCCATCGGGGGGTTCGAGATCATTGTCGTGGATGATGGATCCACGGATGCCACACCATGGGTGCTGGAGCAGTTAACCGATCAATTTCCTGAGTTCCGACCACTTTGCCTGCGCACGAATGCAGGGCAATCCGGGGCGACAATAGCCGGGTTGCGCGCGGCGCAGGGCGATCTGGTTGCCACTCTCGATGCGGATTTACAGAACGATCCCGCGGACCTTGCAGCACTCTGGGAGGCATTGCCCGGGTATGACGCGGCCTTGGGCTGGAGAGTCCGTCGAGCTGATACGCATCTCAAGCGAATCATCAGCCGGTCGGCAAACTGGTTTCGCAACTGGGTACTTGGTCAGTCCATTCGCGACACGGGTTGCTCCGTACGACTCTTGCCACGATCACTCATGCTTCGACTTCCCGTCTTCCATGGTGTACACCGCTTCTGGGGCCCTTTACTGCTGCGTGAAGGGTGCCGCATTGTCCAGATCCCCGTACAGCACCACCCTCGCGCTCATGGACGGTCGCACTACAACATCTGGAATCGGTCGTTTTCCGTGCTCGTGGATCTGCTTGGTGTGATCTGGCTGATGCGCCGACCCGTGCGTTATGAGGTACATGTTCCGGGCCGTCGCTAGGCAGAAACCGTTCCATCCCTGTGTTGTGCGGGAGCATTTCCGACGAGTCAGATGGTGAGTGAGAGGATGTCGGCAATAACCTTCTGGCTGATGATTGGTTTTCTGGGCCAGGGGCTTTTCACTGCACGATTCATCGTCCAGTGGGTGGCTTCGGAGTATCGTCGCGACTCCGTGGTGCCCAAGGCTTTCTGGTGGCTGAGTCTCGCGGGAGGGCTGATCTTGCTTTCCTATGCTATTTCCCGACGAGATCCTGTCATTATCACTGGCCAAGTAATAGGTATTGTTGTCTATGTGCGCAATTTGATGCTGCTCAGCAAGTCTGAAAGCCCAGAAATGGCAACGTGATTTACGTCCACGAATCGAAGAGTCTATGGTTCCCAACAAAAGCGCCAGGGTACAATTCACCTGGGATGGTACGCGCCGCACCCGCTCCAGTTTGCGTGGGTGCCATGTCGTAGGGTCCGCGGAGCGGACCAAAAACCCCGGCCATCTCCCGGCGCGCCGGGACTACGGGAGCCATCGACCCGAAGACCGCTCTACAGGATCAAGGAATCATCTCGACCGATGCTCGAGCACGAAGAGTATATTGAACAGGCTTACTTCTTTAGCTCCTTTCGTGAGCGCTTGGCTGATGGGCTGCCAGCCCAGGAAATATTATCGCGCGTGGGCGAGGAGTTGCTGTCAACCACCAAGTTGCCCCTGGCCGTTGCCTTCCTCCATGCGGAAATCAAGGGAAGTGGGCTCATGTCCCCGGCCATGGCGCGCATCGGCCACTACTTCACGGCATTTCAAACCTACGTCGTGAGCCAGGCCGAACTGGAGATCAGCCGCTTCTCAATGGAGCAGGCCCTCTTGATCCTCGAGCGGGAGGCCAAGTACAAGTCGCAGGCCCCGTCACCAGCGGGCCTCTTCATCTTCCAGTTTGAGTCCCTGTCGCGGAACCGGCTGGGTTATACGTACGGTCTGGCCGCGATGGCAGGGGACCCATTCTATACAGAGGAGTGGAGCGATTATATCTTAACACTGCGTTCCCGTCTGGGTGATGTGGACTTTGCCGACCTGATCTTCGTCCGCTCCGCATACTTCGTACAGGAGCGCAGGAAGAACAATCCTGAGTTTGTGCCCAAGTACCCGACGCTTTTTGGCGAAAAAGAAGGTAAGATCGCCCGGGCCAATCGTGGCCGTGACCCGGCGTACTTGTTCAGTGCACTCCAGCGTCAGCTTGGCTACCCTGAGGTTCCTCGATCGCGCCGGCCTGATGAACTGGAAGCTCGAGTCCTCCTCCTCGAGCAGAAAATCGCACAACTAGAAAACCGCATCAAACTCGCCGAGAATGAGATCAGCCAGGACGTTGATCTGACTCAGGTCATTGTGAAACCCGAGAATACCGCGGGAATACCCTCCGGATGGGGGAAGAGTACGAAGTAGTCCACGATGAGGAGTGACAAGTGCACGGTTCCCCGCGACTGGCGGACATTGAGCAGTATCATGGAGAATATCAAAAACAACTTCGCGATTGTCTTGTGCTGGAGACGCATCATGACTCGGTCTGTGACTTTCACCATGCTCTTCATGGTTCTCCCGCTCGCTCCGCACTTCTTACCACGGCCCGCTTACGGCCAGCAGTTTGATCGTCGGGTGATCGACGCGAACCTACCGGGCGGCTATCAGGTTGAGGTCGCCGATATCAACGGTGACCAGAAGCCTGACATCGTTGCTCTAGGTGGATCGACATGTGCTTGGTACGAGAATCCAACCTGGAAGAAGCGAATTGTCACATCTGGGAAGCAAACACCCGGAATCATCAGCACCGCGACCGCTGATCTTGATGGCGACGGCAAGGCTGAAATCGCGATCGCCTATGATTTCGAGATGACCCAGCCAGGCCGAGGTAAGGTGCTCCTGGCTGTGCAAGGGAAGAACATCGACGACGCATGGAAACTCACTCCTGTTCTTGATGTGGGGAGTGTCCATCGCTTGCGCTGGGGTGATCTGAATGGCGACCAGAAGCTGGACCTCGTCGCGGCCCCGATTTTTGGACCCCAGGCCAGGCCACCCGCCTATCTAGGGGACGCAACCGTCCTGGCACTGGAACCTCGCGAGAGCCCCCGTGCCTGGCTCAAGCATTTCGTGATCAAGCACCCGGTTATTCATGCAATTGAAGTAGGACCCATCCCTACGACTTCTGGACATGCCGTTGTACTCATCGCCGATAATAAAGGGATTTCCATCGTGGGAGAAGACATGGCGACCGATGGGACGTCCTGGACCTTGAGCACACGTATCCTCGTTCCCGGCGCCTCCGGCAAGCATCCCAATCGCGGCTGTAGTGAAATTCATCTGGGGAGGCTTCGTGACGGACTTCGGTTTCTGGCAACGATCGAACCTTGGCATGGTACAGATGTCGTTGTCTGGCGTGAGCAGAAAGCCGGTTCACTCGACTTTGGCGGAAGGACCGCGCTCGACACAACACTGAATGAGGGCCATGCTCTCTGGGTGGCCGACGTGGATGGAGACGGGGACGACGAGGTCTTCGCGGGACACCGCGGTATCGATCACCGTGTGTCGGTCTATGACTTTGATCGATCTCGAGACATGTGGGCCCGGCGTGTCATCGATCGTGATATCGCGGCTCAAGACCTGCGGGGAGGAGATCTGGACCGTGATGGCACGCCGGACATCGTTGCTGTCGGCGGAGCCACACATAACGTGATCTGGTATCGGCCACGCCGGCCCTGACCTGCTCGGAAACGAAACCGGTGAGTATGGCTTGATCAGGGCGCTGGATAGCCGATCGACCGCAGGAGCGCTTCGACGTTTCGGGGAGGCTCGACCGGCGGCTTGCTCGTCTCCCGTGCGGTGAATCGCAGCAGGTTGCGGAGCAGCCGTTCGGCGACCGGCTGAGTGCCCAGGTTCTCGTGGATACGCAGGGTGTTCAGAACGAACCGACCGGCTCCCAGCCGGTAGACGGCGAGCAGGAGCCCGGAGTCGTAGTCCTGGGAGGCCTTGATCGCGCCGGCGACCGCGGCCTCGGGAGCGTCCTGGCCCGAGAAGACCAGGTCGGGGATGATCTCCCGATAGACCGTGTAGTCGAGCAACTCGCCGCTGGGGAGGCCCTCGAAGATCGGATGCTGCTTGGCCCATTCGTCCTTCAAGTAGAGCCACCCTCGGATCGGGTTCAGCGCCCCCTTTGTCTTGAGGGGCAGCCAGTGCAGGAGGTCGTCTCCGGACCGGAAAACCTCCGGCGACAGAAAAACGACCGTGGAGCCGCTGGCGATGCTCCGGACCAGCGCGGGGAAGACTACGGCGGGATCGCCCGAGGGAGGTGTGGAGGAAGCGAGAATCACCGCGCGCGGAGAGCCGCGCCGCGGGTCGAAGGGCTGGTGAAGAATTCCGTGATCCGACAGCCAGCGGGCGAGCGCCGGGTCGTCTCCCCAGGTGAGGATCTCCGTCTCGACCGCGGGCATCCGCGCCGGGTCCGCCACATGAAACGTCGCCGGCCCCCCCGCTGCCGCCGCGCCGCGGAGGAAGGTGGCCGTGAACCGGTATTCCCCTTCCGGACCGTTGACCGTCACCGTCTCGTCGAGACAAGGAACCGCCAGTGGAGGGTCGGATGCGCCGGCGCGCTGCGGGATCTCCAACTCGACGGTCCGGTCGAGCACGGTTGCCCCCGCGGGACCGACAACCTGAAACCGCACCGGGTACTTGCCCGGCCCGAGCGAGTCATCGTTGGCGAGCACGGCTTCCAGCCGGACCTTCCCGCCTCGGTACAGGGAGCACGGCTCGGCGAAGAGGCAGAAGCGGAGCGGATACCACGCGTCGTGGAGCGCGTCAATCGTTCCCGGTTTGAGCTCGCGGAAGAGCGTGGTGAGCCCCTCGCCGCACATCACGTGGTCGATCGCGCCGGTGAGGCTGTGGCCGACGATGCGCGGGTTGGACCGGATGGCGTTCAGTCCCAGCGTGCGCTGGTCCGCCATCTTGCGCAGGCTGGCGGCGAAGAAGTCCTCGGGCCGGGGGAAGATCTCGCTCAAGTGCCAGCGGTCGTAGTCGGCGAGGAAGCGGTCCAGCTTGTCGCGGAAGAACTTCGCGTCTTCCAGATCGGCTGCGCCGGCCTGTTCGAAATGCCGGACGGCCCGCCACAGGTCTACTGCGCTGCCGATCCCGTACTCGGAGAGCCAGACCGGGTTCTTGCCGCCGTCGAGGTTGCGGAGCGAGGCCACGATCTCCGCGGTGTGCGGCACTCTCGGGTAGACGTGACGGTCGCTGATGACATCTTCCCAGACAGCCGAGTTCGGGTTGCTCAGGCTGCCAATCCGGCTTGCCGCCAGGTCGGCCGGAAAGCGCGCGAAGGTCGCCGCGTCGGGCCGCGTGCCCGGGCGCAAGAGGCCGTAGGACCACACGCCTTGGGGATTGCTCCGGGTGGAGAACTCGGCGGCCGCGTCGTGCCGCGATCCGTCGGCTAAGCGCAGCGTGAGGGCCAGGGCCGTGCTGTCGGCGCCGTAGCTGCCGTTGCCATAACCGACGACACAGTCGATCGTGTCACCCGGAGCCACGGCAACCTGTCCCTGGAACGTACTGCGGTTGCCGGACCCTCCGAGATTGATCCGACCATCGTGCAGCGCCCGACCGTTGTGCAGCACGTGCACGTCGGTCGTGGCTCGCTCGGCGATGCTGGTGAAGGCGGCTGTGATGTCGACCTTGCTGGCCGCCGGGGCGGTCCAGCGGAGGACGCTGTACTCTCCCGCCGCACCCGGATGCAGTGCCAGCCAGCCAGCCGGCCAGGTGATGCCTAGCGCCCGCACGGTGTCGTGCGTCGCGTTGACTCCGACCCACGGTTCGGTGGGCGGGTCGTTGGGCCAGAGCCGCAGGCCGGCGACCTCGCCGATCGGACTGGAGCCGACGTGGTCATAGCGTCCGCTGTTGAGCAGCACCATGCGCGTCGAATCGAGCGCGCGGACGAGCGGCAACATCCCCACGGCATGCCGGAACGCTGGTCCGTCGGGCGCCTCGTTGAGCAAGCCCCAGATGACAACGCTGGGGTGGTTGCGATCGCGTCGAATCAGCTCCGACACGCCCGCGTCGAACCGTTCGGTCATCTTCGGGCAGTCGGCGATGGGCGCGGAGGCGTATGACTCCTCGTAGACGAGCAAACCGATCTCGTCGCAGAAATCGAGCTGCCGGGGCCGGGCGCCGCCCCAGATGAACCGGACCATGTTGAAACCCATCGCCTTGAGGTTCAGCAAGTCGCGCCGCTCCAGGTCTGGATCGTGAGGAAACTGAAGCCCGATGGGGAAGTGGTTACAGGTATGAGTCGAACGCGGATACACCCGGCGGCCGTTGAGCCGGAAGTAGCCGTTGGCGAAGCGGAAGTCGCGGAAGCCGAACCGGGCCATGCTCTCGTGCCGCGACGGCGAGCCCTCGACGCGCAGCGCCGCGCTGGCGCGATAGAGGAACGGGTCGTTCAACTCCCAACGTCGCGGCTGGGCGAGGGTCAGGCTGCAACGAACGGGCGATGGCCCGGGCGGAAACGACTGCCAGACATGCGCCGCCGCCTGCGTCGCCCCTCCGGCCGCGGGAGCGAGCCCGAGTTCGAGCGAACCGGCACGAGGCAGACCGCTGGCGTTGACCACGGTCACCTCCACCGAGACTTGACCCGGCCGGCCGGGCAACGCCTGGGCCGCGACAGCCATGTCGTCGATCCGGACCTGGGGGCACTGGATCAGCTCGACCGACCCGACGACACCGCCGTGATCGAAGGCCGCGCCGGCAGAGTAGGGGATGACCTTGCACCGGCGGGCTGTCTCGGCAAGCACGACCCCGTCGATCCGCTCATTCGTCGGGTTCAGAACGCGGATCGCCAGGCGATTGTGCTGACCGGCGCCAGTCCGCAGGACGGCTGTCACGTCGATCTCGAAGGGCGTCTCACCTCCCTCGTGTGCCCCGACTTGCTTGCCGTTGAGCCAGACGTCGGCCAGATAGTCGACCGCTCCGAAGCGGAGCAGCGCACGCCCGCCGGGGTGGGGGTTGGGCGGAGCGTCGAAGTCGTGCCAGTACCAGACAACGCCATGGTAGCCGGGCAACGTCGCCTGGATGATCCAGGGGACGCGCGCGGGCCGAGCGTTGCCGCGGGGCGCTTCCCACCAGTGTTCGCCACGTCCTTTGTTGTCGGGGTCGGGAGCGAGGAGCCAATCGTCGCCGTCGAGCGAGACGACAGGGGTCGCGTCCACGCCTTCGACACGGGCCGACAACGCCAGGGTTGCCCGGGAAAAGGTCACGCTAATCAGGGCAAGAGCCGCGAGAAGAACTCGACGGGTCGTCATAATCAAACCTCCGTGACTTGTCTCGAATCATGATGTCGTTCGATACATGATGAAATCATTGCATGATTGCAGAGAACGGCAGCTCGGTCATCGAGGCGGGTCCCCAGAGGGCCGTTTGGCCGTGGGGCGGCCGGTTGGGATCCGGAAGAAGTAGACGCTACCGCCTCCGGAACTCGCCGCGCTGTCGCGGTAGTCGGTGAATGCTC